>WQYK01000054.1 GCA_009781275.1 Bacteroidales bacterium
GCAAAGGTTTTGACGAGTTCTACTTCAATCTCATAGGAGACAACTGGGATACAACCATTGACCAGGTGGCGTTTACCATCACCATGCCCAAACCCTTTGATGCATCCAAAGTGGGTTTTACAAGCGGGGTTGCAGGCTCAACCTACAGCGGCCATGTAACGTTTGAGGTGAATGGCCATGTGATAAGCGGAACATACAACAGAACATTAAAGGCAGAAGAGGCGCTTACCATACGATTGGAACTGCCTGACGGTTATTTTGTTGTTGAAGAAGAGCCTGTTGATATTCTGACGAACACCCCCATTGTTCTATCCTGTTTTTTTGTGCTTGTGGCATTTGGATTGTGGTTCAAATACGGCAGAGGCCAAAGACCTGTTGTCACCACAGAGTTTTACCCCCCCAAAGATTTGAACAGCGCAGAAGTCGGATTCATGTACCATGGGGCGGCAGATTCCAATGGGGTGGTGTCGCTACTTATCTACTTGGCAAACAAAGGATACATACACATAGAGGAGACAGAGGAAAAGGAGTTATCTGCCAAATCTAGCGGTTTTAAAATCAAAAAACTCAAAGAGTATGACGGAGACAATACAAACGAACGTCTGTTTTTGGCGGGATTATTTAAGAGTAATGATGAGGTCAGAAGCGCCGATTTACAAAACAGTTTTTACACCACACTCAACACCATTGTAGGGAGGCTCAACGCAAACAAGCATCAAATATTTGAAAAAAGTTCCATCAACAAAAATTTCTATTTTGTTCTGATGGCCATTGCAATCATAGTATTGATCACATTTAGACCTGTTTTTGAATATGGCGGTTTAGGAGAGCTGTTAAGTTCGCTGCCATTTACGGGAATTGGTTTTATCATCTTTATCCTTTTTACCATTGTGCGGCTTCCCATTTCTATGACCATTAATGGAAGACCAACAACATCAAGGGTAGCCTCCATGCTTTTGGGACTGTTGTTTGGAGCGACTTTTGGCATACCCATATTTCTACTTATGGTACTGCCGGCACTGTTGACGGACAAGACCCACGTGGTTGTCTACATTGTTGGAATCATTTGCATCACCCTCATCTTCATCTGCATGAAACACACAAAGAAAAGAACCCCCTACGGGAATGATTTGCTGGGAAGAATCATGGGATTCAAAGATTTTTTAAAGATTGCAGAAAAACCCCGATTGGAACAACTGGTCACAAAAGACCCCGAATATTTCTACAACATATTGCCCTTTACATATGTTCTGGGCATCTCTGACAAATGGATTAAAAAATTTGAAACCATCGCACTACAAGCGCCCAACTGGTATCGTGGCAATAAGGGATTCGATTCGGTATCATTCAGCCGCTTCATGAGCAAAACAATGACCAACGCATCAAAAGCAATGACCCAAAGCCCATCCGGAGGAAGCAGCCGCTCCGGCGGCGGCGGCAGATCCGGCGGCGGCTCCGGCGGCGGCGGCGGCAGATCAAGATAATGTACGGGCGACCCTCGCGGTCGCCCATCAAAAATAACAACAACTATCAACCTAAAATTATCTAACCATGGCAAAACAATGCGCAATCTGCGGAACAGAAAAGATGAATCTGTTTCAAGCACAAAAACTAAATGACGGCAACGCTATTTGCAACAAGACATGCAAAAAGTTGGGACTAAAGTACTTCAACTATCAATTTGCCTCGCTTGAGAAGACGTTGGCCCACCACAAGCAAGTGGAACAAGGTAAAAAATTGTGGGAACACTTTTTTGTCCCCCGCCTTGCCTCCAAAAAGCTTAAAATCTTCAAAAACATCTTCATTGCAGAAGACATTGGCCTGATGGCAGTAAGAGAAAAAAGGAGTCTTTTCTTCTTTTGGAACAAATCGGAACACTATTGCGTATACCGCATCGCCGACCTGAGCGCTTACAGACTGGAAAAAGATTCAAAAACCACTGTCAGCAGCAAGGGAAAGACTTCGAGTTCCAGCACCTTCTTTGTAGGATTTTTATTTGAAGAACAAGTTCAGGCATTGAGCATCTTTCGTATACAACTCTCCAAAAGTAAATGCAGGTCATTAATCAAGTATATCGATAGTCTTTTTGGAATCGTTACCAAAGAGAAAGGCCTATTTGGCGACCTCAAGGACTCATGGTCATACATGATGAGCTTTAAGGAAGAGGGAAAGAGCATGACATCAGTCAATATGGAAGAGGTTCAAATAGAGATGATGAAAAAATCGGGCAACTACAGAGAAGGCGACAAGACAAAGTGGGCAGAAATTGCTGACGCAGCACTAAAAGAGATTGGCAATTAGCTCTTTATACTGTAATGAAAACACTTTTAACCATCACTTTAATAGCAACGGCCATGTTTTCACTGGATGCACAAACAATCCGCGACAGGAGCAATGTTCAGGTCGGCACGATTCAGTCAGACGGCACGATTCGCGACAGAAGCAACGCACAAGTCGGCAAAATTGAGTCGGACGGCGCCGTTCGCGACAGAAGCAATGCCCAAATCGGCAAAATTGAGTCGGACGGCACCATCCGCAACCGAAGCAACTCGCAAATCGGCAAAGTAGAGTCGGACGGCACCGTCCGCGACAGAAGCAACGCACAAATCGGCAAAGTGGAGTCCAACGGCACCGTCCGCGACAGAAGCAATGCACAGATTGGCTCCGCTTCAGGTATCAAAAAGGAGTGGGCTGCGGTTGCGTTTTTCTTCTTTAAAGAGATGTAAAGAGATGATACACAAAACGTTTTTTGCCGGATTGGCATTGTTGCTGATGTTGGCGTTTACAGGCTGCGGGCAAACTACAGATACTCCGTCTGCCGGCACCTATTGGAGAGCAGTTTCTATTAGCCACCAATCCAACTATGTAGATGAATTTTGGGCAGACTTGTTCCTCTGGGATGAAGGCGCGGGTTATTTCCGTTACACTTATGAAGAAAACGAGTTCGCAGATTTCCTTTACGGGGTTGAATGCAATTGGACGTTTGATGGCGCTACGCTTTCGCTGATGTCGGTAGAAAACTTAAGCGAAGGCGTTTTTAAAAATGGAGTTCTGACTTTTACCTACGACTCATATGGCGAACTGATTACAATCGTCATGGAGCAAGCCGTCATGAAGCCCTACGGCGCACATTGGAGTGTAAGCGATTTGAGGGGCGATTGGCGTATGACCTCCTATAACAACCAAAACGTGGATGGCTTGGACAGAATCGTCAGTTCAGAAATTTGCATACGTTCCCCTTTTCACATAAATTTCTGGCAGATAGACGGCCAACATATATTGATAGATGATGGTTTAGAGGTATCGCATCATTTAGAAAAGCTCTATGAAGAAGATCTGCGGCACATATTCTGTGAAGAGGGAGCCATTTGGAAAGGAGCCAAAAATCAGGCGTGGTATGTAGAGCTGTATGGAATAAAAAACCCGGCGTATCGCATTTTTATTACGTTTGCAGACAATCAATTGCTGTTGAAAAAAACGCATAAGGACTATCCGAATGTTCCATTTTCGATGACTGCCGTATACGAGCCTTTCGAAGATGAACTTAGTCGTACAGAACGTGAAAACAGATTTGTGGGCGAATGGAAGAAAATGGACGACGAAAAGAGTGGTGGTAATATCAGCATCAAGACCATGACGCGTATTGATCTTATAGGTTTTTCGCTATCGGAATATCCCCCAGCCGAGGAGGAACGACTATTTGTTGAAACAGAAAAGTTTGCCAAAGGCTACATCGACGCCACAGACAGCAAAGGCAATAGTAAAGCAGCAGAGATAGGCTTTGTCCTACTCGATGACAAACTCTTTGCCTCTATGATCAATGACGTGGGTGGTTTATCCGGAATCGTAGACGGCGCCTACACCAAGTCCGTTACTGTTCCTAAAAAGAGAGAGATGCATCCGATAGAACTCCGAATGGAAGAAGAGCTGCAAACAGCCTACACTACTGCAGATTTCCGTCAGGTTTATACAGATGCCGTCATTGCTTGGGAGGAGGAGATGAACAAAAACTACCAAACCCTGATGGCTAAGCTTGGCAGTGATGAATGTCGCAAAAAACTGGAGACTTCGCAAAAAGCGTGGCTCGATTTTTTGGAAAATGAAATATCGTTCAATTACGGCTATTGGTATTATGCAGGCACCATGTACGCAACTAACTCGTTGAATTACAGAATACAACTGGTTCGTGAACGCATGAATCTACTTGCATCATACTACGATAAAGATATCACTTCTTACGATATTTACCGTAGCCATAAAAGTAGCAAAACAGAAGAAGAGTTGGATAAACTGCTCAACGCAAACTATCAAGCCCTGATGAAAAAATACGACAAAGAGAGACAGGACAGACTGCGGAGCGTACAACGCAAATGGCTTATTTATCGGGACGCCGAAAACGATTGTTACCGTTCGTGTTGTATGCAGGTTATCAATCCGGATTATCCTCTGTTTTTGATTGAGGAACGAGCGTATCGTCTTGGCTCTTATTTAGAAGACCCCGAATCGTTATAATATTTTAAATCACTATGGCAGTAGCGTTAACCATTAGTAAAAACGGCTTGTTAGAAAAAGCGACATTTTCTGACGAAGCAGGTATTGTAATACCCAAAGGCGTTAGAAATATCGGTGATGGAGAGTTTTGCGAACCTGTTGTGCTTGAGGATTTAACGCTGCCGCATGGGTTAACGGCTATTGGAGATGGCGCGTTTGCCCGCTGTGACTGGTTGGCAAGGGTAACGATACCTGATGGCGTAACCGCCATTGGAGACAAGGCGTTTTACGATTGCTACTCGCTCGCTGAGGTCATTGTGCCGGAGGGCGTAATCACGATTGGAGACTTTGCATTTGCCGACTGTAATCAATTGGCAAATGCATCGTTGCCCAAAAGTGTGACACATATTGGCGACAGGGCGTTTGGATGGTGCGAAAACCTCACCATCCACGCCCCGCCGTCTTCTTATGCCCAACGGTACGCCGCTGAGCATGACATTACTTTTGAGGAAACATCATAGATAAAACAATAGTAAACAGTGATACTTAAAAATATTTGGAACGTACCGTTTGTTTTTGGACTGGTCGCCACAATACTTGGCGTTACCTTTCTGATGAATCATTTTATCAAGAAAAAAACGTGCTCTGAACAAACAACAGGCATCATCCGGGCAGCCAGCGAGGTACGCATGGGTATACCTTTTATTTATCCCGAACTCGTATATACGATAAACGAAATCGAGTATGTGAAACCCTATTCCGGTGATACCAGCTTTAACGTGGGGGATACTCTTACTGTATGCTACAATCCGTCCAATCCCAAAAAAACGTACATTTTAGAATCTAAGACAAACATGATCATACTGGGATTTGCGTTTTTTGTTGGCGGTATTGTTTTTATGCTGATTGGGTACGGAGTAAGCATTGGATTGATTGAGGCTGTTTGGTTTCCTAAACAAAGATGAATAAATTGAAAGAATATGAAAAAGAACAAAACATTATCTACAGGATTGGCAATTTTGCTGATTATATCACTCACAGGCTGCGGCAGTCGTGGCGGCGAGAAACAAAACGTTGAAAACATTGAAAGTATTGAATCCGTCGAAAACGCTGCGGAAGAACAGGACAACAACGGGGAACTTCTTACCCGATTACTCATCAATCGCGGAAAAATGAAACGGGCAAACAGCTACATTGTGGAGCACCGCGGGCAGGTTTACGCCAATGATATGGTGTGTCTGCCCCAATGGAATTCGATTTACGACGGTAGCACGTTGGCCGTTACCGATATGGCCATTGTTTACACCGTTCCCAAGGGCGAGTTTGGAATAGTGTCGGATTTGTACCGAATCGATATGAAAAACAATAAAAAGGAGATGATTGCTCAGGATGTGAATGGCAACACCATTTGGATTGCCAACGAAAAGGTCATTTATGAAAACGTATCTATGAATCTCCAAAACTACGAACTTGAATGTTCAGGCGTCTTTTGGTACGACCTCAACACAGGTAAAACCTCCACGCTACTCGATTCGTCCGGCTTGCTCCTCTCCTTTGATGATGATTATGTCTATTTTAAAGCGTCAGACGGAGTTGTGTATCTCCCTTGGGATGGCTCATATAGGCATGAGCGTTCGGGCGTGGAGTTTCCCGACGATTTGTATCTGGTAGAAGGCGATCATTACTATTGTGTAACAGAAGACTCCTTTGACATGGAGACGACCATACGTGGTTACTCCATTCACGATAGAGCGCTCAAGAACAGCCACACCCTTAGAGTTTCAAACCTGATTACCCTGCAAGACGGCTGGGCCTATTATGGAGACGTGACGGGTATCCACAAATTGGAGATCAGCAGCGGCAAGGTGATTAAGTTAGCTGATTTTGTGCCAAATATGGACGAGTTTGGCATTGGAAACGTGGTGGGCGTTATTCTTGGCGACACCTTATACTTTAACGCCAACTTTGGGCTTGATGAGGGGCTGTACGCGGCACAGCTCTACAAAGTGCCGCTGAATGGAGGTGCGATGGTCGATTTGGAGAGATTATGGCTTTTGTCGTGTTGAAAAAAGAGTAACAAATAAAATCAAACAATTAAAATAGATGTATTTATGAATAAAACGATCACATTTGCCCTTACGTTGATGACGGTGTTTGCCTTTGCCATCAACACTACGGATGGATATGCGTTGGAAGCCAATGCAGCGACACAATCCATCGTGTTCCCCTCTCTGCCAAAGACACTGGCAGAATTTAAAGCGCTTCCGCAGGCAAGCATGGAGTCGCCATACCTGACAGCAGCCCTGTTTGTGGTGGCGTTCAGCTTGTATCCACAAAACCCAAACGAATCGATTGACATGATCAACTTTCTCAAAGGGCCCGAATCGTTGTCCCCTCGTGAGATCAACCTGATTAGGGAGCAGGTGAGGGACAAGAGCTATCTTCCGCGCTCCTATTTTGCCGGAGCGAATCCTAAAAACGACTACACGCCATCGTTGCCCTATACAGTAGTTGTCAGCGACAATGCAGCCAGTTTTGGGAGTGACAATACAGCCAGATTGTTTGTTAGGTGCGGCGGCGCCGATAGCCCCCGTCCCATTACCCTGCGTAAGGCAAAAGACGGCAAGTGGTATCTTTGGGATCATGTATCACTGTTGGTCGGCATTCGCATCCCGGAATCGTCTAATCCTTGGTTGTAAACATGAAAATGAACAAAACATTACCTACGGGATTGGCAATCTTGCTGATTCTATCACTCACAGGCTGCGGCGGCGGAGCGGCAAAGAAGAACGCAGAGGCCATAGAAGCGGGTAGCGAACACGCTTCCGCATTAGTTTTGGCGGATAACGGCGAATTTCTAGCAAAGTTGTTGAGGAACAACGCAAAATTGGTACGTTTAGACCCTGTAAAAGAAATCAGGGAGTATAACGGGCAACCCTACACATCGACTGATATTGGAATATCCGGAAGTAAATACATTCCCTGCGACGCTTTTGCAATTGTCGGAGACGCGATTGTTTATACTGAATACCCGGGCTACTTTGAACTCCCATTTGAGCTTTGGCGTATGGATATGCAGGGCGGCGCCAAAACACTCATCGCCAAAAATGCTAAACGATTTGGCGTTATCTTTGCCGGAGACAGGGTTATTTACGAAGCGAGCAACTACCCCAAAGAAGAGGATGAAACCTCAGGCTTATTTTGCTACGACCTGAAAACTTCAAAAAACACAAAGTTGCTCGATAGGGCTTATTCAGTGGTGTCGTTCGATGACGATTATGTGTACTTTGACGATGGCTACGTAGGGCGTGTCCGCTGGAATGGTGGACAGGAAGAGTTTTTGGAGGGTGTTATAATGCCAGAAGGATTGTACAAAGTCGAAGGCGATTACTATTACTGCTACAATGACAATACAGACCAAATAAGCCGATACAAAGTGACCGATGGGATGCTGACAGGCATTGAACCCATCTACGGGATTCTTTGGGAGATCGTGGACGGATGGGCCTATTACGTCAATGAGCAAATGGGACTTTACAAAGTAAATCTGACAAATGGCGCAACGGTTCCTTTAGCTGAGTTTAAGCCGTTTGAAAAATCCGAGAACACTTTAGGAATTGTTGTAGGAGGAATGACCGGCACAAGTATATACCTTTACTTTATTGTCGAAGAAGAGGACGATTACGTGATAAGGTGGTACAAAGTCCCGATTGATGGTGGTACCATGGAGCTGATTTTTGAGGGAGGATACCGTTTCGAAACAGATTAATCGATAATAGTGACACACAAATCAATATACATCACTTTAGCATTTGTTGCAGCGCTAACCCTCTCTTCATGCGATGATGCGTTTGAAAAAGGGAAAAGCGCTCATTATGATGTTACCGGTGTTCCCAATCCGCGAACAACCAATGCAAACGCTTTTGTGAGCAACCCTGATGGTATATTGAGTATTGAGACCGTTCGCTTGCTTAACGCGCAATTCTTTGAGCTCGAAAACGAAACCGGCGCTCAAGTTGCCCTTGTTGCACTGAACTCTATAGGTTATCAGGATATTGACGATTTTGCCAATAAACTGTTTAACCATTGGGGCATTGGTCAAGCAGGTCTTGACAATGGAGTATTGATTTTGTTTGTGCTCGACCAAAAAGCGATCCGTTTTGAAATTGGATACGGACTTGAGGGCGCGTTACCCGATGCGATTTGTAAACGTATTCAAACGCAGGTGATGTTGCCCGAATTTAGGAAAGAACATTATGACGCAGGAATGGTGGCAGGCGTAGAGATGGTGATCAGAATCATTAAGGAAGAGCCTGTTCCTGAGCTGGCGCCTGTTTTAAAAGTTTGGCTGTTTGTCTTATGCGCAACTGTTTTGGTTGCTGTATTTGGACCGTTGCGGTTTTATATGATGCGCCGCAGTATGCGCAGGATGATTGAATATGAACGTAAAAAGCACGGCAACTTTGCTGCAGTCGCAACGCAATACGAAAGTAACTTTTTCCGCTACTCCTCTTTTAAGTCGGATAGGAACTATTCGCTTGGTTGTTCGCTCTTTTTTATGATTCCGATACTGGGTTACCTGCTTTTTGGTACGGGACTGTTGCCGTGGCAGTTTTTGACGCTTTTGTTGGCGCCGATCATCGGCGTTGTGGTGCCTGTCAATATTTGGGCAAGGCGGACCATGAACAAAATACGTCGGACACCCATACGCTGTAGTGGCTGTGGCGGAACCATGAACATGCTTCCTGTTGCAAGAAATTTACAGAGCCTTAGTGCATCGCAACAATTTGAAAAGCGTCTGAACTCGATGGATTATGACGTTTTCAAGTGCGAAAAGTGCCAGAAAGAGATGGTTTTCCCCGTCAAATACGCACCAACCAACAACTATTCCGTCTGCTCAAAATGTGGCACAAGAGCGTTTAGGAAAAAACAACAGAAGACAATTCAAAGCGCGACCACAAAAAGTTCCGGCATCAAAGAGGTAACCTATCTCTGCCTTTTTTGCCAACACACAGAGACAAAAAGGGTAACCATTCCGCGCATAGATTTATCAAGCGGGAGTAGTTCTTCGAGAGGCGGTTCTTTAGGTGGCA
>WQYK01000055.1 GCA_009781275.1 Bacteroidales bacterium
GCCAATCCATATAAGAGAATCGGGAAGGATAACAGAGTTTAAAGCGGAAAATTCGCGAAAACCCGGAAAACCAATTCCATTTTCTCTAATAATAACGTTTCCTATATCTAATTTTTGCAGGGTTTCAACCATGTTTTCGTGCATATACCAAAAATCATCGTCTGCGAGCGTTCCGGAAATTACGAGTTTGTTAATCGTTGCCGGGTCATTAACGCCTGCTTGTTTTAAGGCCTGCGCTAATCGGAGTTCGGGGGTTAGGGTTAGTAATATGTGGGTATTTTGTTTCATATTCATTTATAAGCCGTGGGGCCGCAGGGGTGAGCAGCCCCATGGCATAGCGTTACTGGGCGAGGATTTGTTCGATTAGTTTGTTCTTGTGGATGTCTAATATTTCACTCCATAAGTGAGATTGCTGGAGGGAGGAAGCTGGAAAGTACTCTTTGTATTTCTCGAAAAATTCGAGCGTAAAGAGATTGTTTTGCCAACAATCGATGAGTTTACCCCAGTCGATGAGGTCTTTGAATTCTTCCACCTTTTCCATTGTCCAGCCGACGGTCAAATTGGATGAGAGCGCAGACCAGTCCCATTTTGAGCTGAACCGCCTAAGGTTTTCTGATGAAAAGAGGCCGAAGCATCCGTTCCCAGATAGTTCCCTCCAGTCGAGCCTGTTTTTGTACTTCTCAAGCATAGAGGCTGTCCAATGCACGCTGCTGTTTTCCGAAAGGTTTTTCCAATCGAGTTTGTCCTGATAGCGGTCAATCAAGGTTTCTGTCCATACGATAGCGCTGTCGTTTGATAACCGCTTCCAAATTTCCATTTCGCGTACATTGGCGAAAAATTCTTCATTAAATTTACTTGTGTTCATTGTATTAAAGTGTTAAATTGTTATATTCTATAGATTTTTTTTTAGTCAAACCATGTGTCAATGTGTATGTCAAAGAACGCCCGGAATGGTTGGAGTACCATTTCCGGGTGCAAAGATAGAGGAAGAGCACGCCAATCTACGGCGCGGTCAAAAAAATATTAAAAATTAAAACAAACCGGTTCTCTGACCAATTCATAATGGTCATTTGCCAATGCAGCGTTAACAAAGGTAGTCTCCCCCTTTTCTTTAATGCCGTAGGCAGCGTGGATATGCCCAAAGAGGTGGTAACGAGGTGATGTTCTCTGCACAGCGAGCAGCAAATCGGGACAACCGTAAATGTTGCCTATAGTATCCAAAATACCGTAAGGTGGACGATGGCTAATCAGAACATCGGTATCTGGTGGAATTTGTGCCACTATCTGCGGAAATCTACCTTCCACATCGTCCAACATAAAAAACGGTACGCCCCAGAATTTTATTCCGTTGATTTCGACCCCGGAATAGCATAGGTAGTGGCAGTTGGAGGGTAGAAAACGCTGAATGATTTCCCTGTTTTTGCCGCAAAGGCAGTCGTCGTGGTTGCCTGCGATAAAAATTTTGTGTGGGTAATCCAATTGGGCAAACCATTTGACAAAGTCATCCACCTCTCCACCTGTACCTGCCATGGACAGGTCGCCCGAATGGACAATGATGTCGGCTGCAGGGAGGTTGTGCAGCAGGTGATGGTGGTTGTGGGTGTCGGAGAGGTGGAGGATGCGCATGTTGGGTTATGGGTTATGGGTTATGGGTTATGGGTTATGGGTTATGGGTTATGAGTTATGGGTTATGAGTTAGGGCATGGTCATAACTTTCCCAAATTCCCAATCGCATACAATGGAAAAACCTTGATTTTACCGTATTGGGCAAAGTTTTCGAGCGAAGTGCGTACGCCGTACGGAGATTGTTTCTCGTTCATAAACAGATGAAGGCTTTGCATTTTGCCGCTTGTGCCCGATTTTACTTCTATGGGGATGATTTTTTCGCCTTGCTGAATAACGTAATCTACTTCTGCATGGCTATTCAGTGCTTCCCTTTGCCAATAATAGAGCTGTTTCTGCTCGTAAAACAACGAGGTTTTCAACAATTCCATGCCAACCATTTGTTCGGCAATAAAACCTTTATTAACCGTTGAAAAATCTTTGCTAAACAAAACGTCTGACAGTTGCAATCCCAACAATCGTTGAAAAATACCGGTATCTAACAAAATGAATTTTTGCTTTTTGGGATTTCCCTCTGCCCCTAACGGAATTCCGTTTGCCGAACTGTGCATAACCGAAATTACTAAACCTGCATTTTGTAACAATTCAATGCTCTCCTTAATTTGCTTGCTCGTGTAATGTTCTACTTTAGCATAATTAAATTTTCCACCCGATTGTTGTACGACCGCTTCAAATGCCGCCGAAATACGCAATTCAGGCGTCCGTTGTTTGTATTTTACAAAATCGGACCTTAACGTGTTAATTAATTCGCTTAAGGCTGCTTGACATTCAAGAAAATCCTTGTTTTCAACATATTTAGAAACCACAGCTGGCATTCCGCCAATGACTAAGAACTGTTTTAGAATCTCCAAAGCCATTTCATGAAAGACAGGGTGTAACGGCTTTGAAGGTGATGATTGACAAATCATGTCCCACAACCTCTCCTCTCCGCAGGCAAGCATAAACTCGGAAAACGAAAAAGGATACATGAACATCGAACTAATACGCCCCACTCCAAACGATGGGAGTTGTTCCAATGCAAATTCCAATAAAGAACCGGCAGCAATTACGTGCAATTCCGGATAATCTTCATAAAAATAACGAAGGGCTGTAATTGCTCGGGGGCATGCCTGTATTTCATCAAAAAACAACAGTGTTTTACCGGGTGTAATTGTCTGATTGAATTGAACTGACAAATGGGTGCAGATTTGCTTGGGTATCAAATCCGACTCAAAGAGGCCGTGAACTTTTTTGTTTTGCTCAAAATTTATTTCCAAAAAATGGTCAAAATACTCTGCAAGTTTCCTAACCGATGATGACTTCCCAATTTGCCGTGCTCCGTGAAGCAAAACAGGCTTATGGTCTTTTTCTTTACTCCAAGTTAATAAATCATTGTCTATTTTCCTGTTAAGATACGTCCTTTTCATTTTTCAAAACCAAAAATCATAATTATTTATCAAAATTCAAAGGCAAATTTACAACTTTTTTATCAAAAATCAAAACCAAACATCAATATTGCCTCAAAGCGCCTTGATAAACCGCCTTCAAATCATCTATCAGTTTTTGAGGCTGAATAGCCTTTACAGTGTCTCCAAAAGAGAGCAGCTCCATCAAAAAATCGAAGGTAAGGTAGAGGGTGAGGGAGATGCGCAGCTCTTTTTCATTGTCAACAACGATTTGTTGGGTGTGGTGCAGCGGTAACGATTTGATGTAGTTGCCCTGATGCGGGTCAAATGACAAGACCACTTGGGTTGGCTGTTCGTCGGTTGGGCTGATGATGCCAAAGCAATATTTTAATCGCTCGGTAAGGTTAAAACCTTCGTTTTTTTCGTAATGTGTGTTCAGGATTTGTAAGTTGGACATACGGTCTAATCCGTAACACTTTATCTGCCCGTTGTCTTCTGCAAAGAGGTACCATCTGTACTTGAACTCCTTAATTGCAAGTGGTTTTACAGTTCTTTTGAGCGCTTCTTCATCGTAATAAGTACGATAATCGTACGAAATCAGCCAGCAATGGTTAATGGCGTGAAGCAAGCCGTAGAGGTGCTCGGTACCGTTTGTTTGGCGGTTGTCGATGAAAATATGCTCCTTTTGGCGCTCTTTCATTTGTAGTGCGCTAAAAATGTCAAAGGCTTCGAGGCGGCGGTTGTCGATTTCTTCTACCATTTCCTGTTCAATCAAATAGTTTCTTGCAGAATAATCGTACTTGATATAGATGCCGTAAATTTCACCGATATCGTTAATATCGCGGGTAAATGTGCGTTTAGAGATGGTCAAATCTTCTCCACGAATATTGGATTCGCGTTCAAGATAATCGCAAATTTCTGCAAAGGTGACACGTTTTTGCCCTCTTATTTTATTGATAATAAGATTGTGTCGTAGCGTTGTTTGGCGTTGTGACATAGTTATTTCTGATTTTGTTGATGATTCTTTACCGTTGAGGCTGCAAAGATAACAACAAATCGAGACAAAATATGTCGTGATTAGACAAGCTACTTCTCCACCGGCATAATCAACAACGCATTCTCCTGCGCCCCCACCGTTGCTTTCACCTCTTTCCTGTACGCTTTTGGGGTCGTTTGTACAAACTCTTCCATAAAGACCCACTCGTTGCTCCCGTCTGGGCTAATCTCCACCGCTTTCCCGGGAGCCCAGCGATAGACGCGGTAATGTCCGGCAGGAAGAACGGGAGAGATGTAGTCTATTTTGGCGCTTTTATGCTTTGCCTGATAGAATCCGGCTCCAATGTAAAGCTCATCTTCCGGAGATAGAAAATCCCAGTGTTTCATATTTTTGGGTTTTTGAGCCTGTACCAACACCCGCTCCGGAGTGGAGAAAGCGAAGTATTCCCCGACTGCCTGCAAAAGCTGTCTGCCCATCTGCCTTAGGTTGTGTATGGTAACCCAGTCACTTTCTGGATCCAAATGATAATGGGTGTAGGGAGTTTCAAAAGTCATGGCTAAGGTTCTGTCTTCAAAACGATTCCATATCCATCCCTCTACATAGCGAGCCCCTCCTTCTGCAGGACGGAGGTCCCTTTTATCATGCCATCGATTTTGAAACATTGTGAGGTTTCCCAAAAGCAATTGATTACGAAAATAGGTGGCGGAAGAAAACTCGCCGATATGGATCCACCAGGTTGCCGCAGGTTCCACTTGAGAATGCATATTCAGGGCCATATCTAAAGGGCGCTCGGCCGTGAGGCGTTCCAAAGTCGATATGATGGCCCTTACCTCTGCAACGGTTAAGGAATCGGGACGGTCGTAATTGATTTCTAGGTTGACTCCGTGGGCTCCAGAGCGGGAAAGTCCTTCTATCACTCCATCGGGATTGGTAAAGGGGAGGATGTAGCATACCATTTGCCGACGATAGGCGGCTCCTTCAGGAGTATTGGCAGTAATGGCGTCTATCATCCCATCCAAATGCCAGCTGGAAGGCGTTTCGCTGGTATGCGTCCTGCCGTGGATATAGACTCGTTTTTTGTGGGTATCCGGGACGGAGGGATCTGTAATCGTCAGCATCTGCATAGGGATTCCACGGTATGTATAGCCGATGGTGTCTATGGCGACCACGCTGCCGGTAGCTTTCCATGAGGCAATACGTTGTTGCAAATAACCATAAGTGTAGGGCACAAAATAGGCCATGAATACCGTATCCCGGTCAAAGCGGACAGAAAACTGTCTGCGTCCGGGCACTCCCTCCTTATGCGAATCGACAAAACACTCGTGGGCGGCTAAGCGCTCAAAATGCTGCCCGTCCAAGGAATACATCGGACGGACAGGGTCGGTTTGCAAGAAATTCAGGTAAAGCTGTTTGTTTTTTACGCCAATCATCCGAAAATAGAACCATCTGGCACTGGGTTCCAAAGCGGTATCGACAGGATTAAGGGGGTCGTGTTGGGAATATAGATTATAGGAGAGGTGCCAGATAGAATCTTTGGCGCTGGTTTTAAGGAGGGCAGCATCCAATAGTTCTACCTTTTGCAAAGAACCCGACTCAAAGTCGGTGTCGAAACGTACGATCGGTTGCCCATGGGCAACTATCGACAACAGGCCCGAAAGGACACAGGCCATTATCCATTGTGAGGGTTTTACTAATGACATACAAGCATCTTATTTCTTAATGGGAATAATCAACAATGCATTCTCCTGCACCCCAACCGCTACCTTTAACTCTTTTTTGTACGGTTTTGCTGTCGTTTGCACAAATTCTTCGATAGAGACCCATTCATTGCTCCCATCGGCGCTAATCTCCACCGCTTTTCCCGGCACCCAGCGATAGACGCGGTAATGTCCTGCCGGAAGGACCGGAGAGGTGTAGGTGATTTTTGCATTTTTTTGCTTGGCCAAATAGATGCCTTCACCTATAAAAACTTCATCTTCAGGAGTCTGAAATTCCCATTGCTTCGTGTTCCTGGGTTTTTGAGGCTGTAACACCAAACGATCGGGCGTGGAGAGAGCGAAGTACTCCCCTACCGCGTGCAAAAGCTGACCACCCATCTGCCTGAGGTTGCATATAGTGACCCAATCTCCATCGGGCTGAAGCTGATAATAGGTGTAGGGAGTTTCAAAAGTGATGGCTATCGTTCTGTCTTCAAAATTATTCCATGTCCATCCCTCCACATAACGTGATCCGCCTTCTGAGAAACGGAGGTCCTTTTTACCAAACCATCGGTTTTGGAACATCGTCAGGTTGGCCAAACGCAGTTGATCACGAAAGTAAGGCATGGAGGAAGATTGAGCGGTGTGTACCCAGTAGATTGCAACAGGTTCAACCTGAGAGTGCATGTTAAGAATCATATCTAAAGGCCGCTCAGTAGTAAGGCGTTCTAATGTCAATTTAATGGCCCGCACTTCGGTAACGGTTAACGAATCGGGGCGGTCGTAATTAATTTCTAAGTTGACCCCATGGGCGCCTGAGCGGGAAAGACCTTCCACCACTCCATCGGGGTTGGTATAGGGAAGAATATAGAATACCATTTGTTTACGATAAGCCTCACCGTCAGGTGTATTGGCTGTGATGGCGTCAATCATTCCATCCAAGTGCCAACTAGAGGGCGTTTCACTCGTGTGCGTCCTGCCGTGGATATAGATTCGTTTTTTGTGCGTGTCCGGAACGGAGGGGTCTGTGACAGTCATCATCTGCATGGGAAAGCCACGGTAGGAGTAACCGATGGTGTCTAAGGTGACCACATTGCCGGTTGCCTTCCAGTCGACAAGTCGCTGTTGTAAGTGATCAAGTGTATAGGGCACAAAATATGCCAAATAGACGGTGTCGCGTTGAAAACGGGTAGCTACCTGCCGACGTCCTGGTTGCCCCTGTCGTCGCGGCTCAACAATGCATTCGTGGGCTAAGAGACGTTCAAAGCTGATGCCGTCATAAGAGTACATCGGACGTACTGGATCGGTTTGAAAAAAATTAAGGTAAAGCTGCTTGTCTTTGACGCCAATCATCCTAAAATAGAACCATCGGGCGCTGGGTGCCAAAGCGGTATCAACCGGATTCCGTGGATCAGGCTGTGAGTAAAGGTTGTACGAGAGGTGCCAGACAGAGTCTCTGGCGCTGGTTTTAATAAGTGCAGCGTCTAACATCTCCACTTTTTGGAGCGAGCCCGATTCAAAGTCGGTGTCAAATTTGACCATTTGTGTGATGGTCTCAGAAAAGGGGCTGTCAAAAATGAGGTTTTGCTTTTGCTGGGCCCACAGGTTGACCGTCAGGAGGCATAAAAAGAGGGAGAGTCCCATACCATTTTTTTTCATTATCGTTGTTTTTTAGATTATACGCGTTTTGTGCAGAAAAGACAAAGGTAAAAAAAAATCGTTTTTTTATGCAAAACATATACATCATGGAAACTTTTCTTACATTTGTGCATATAACTTTTTTTTTATGTTAGACACTATTCACAACTTCATCTCCTCTATCAATAATGTGGCGTGGGGCCCCCCCATGCTTATTTTGCTGGTAGGCACTCACATCTTTCTCACTTTTAGGCTTAAGTTTATCCAAAAGTATACCTTTAAAGCGCTTAAATTAGCCGTCACCAAAGACAAAGGCGCGCCCGGCGACGTCAGTCAGTTTGGGGCGCTATCGACCGCCTTGGCGGCAACGCTGGGCACAGGCAACATTGTGGGCGTGGCCATGGCCATCTACTTGGGCGGCCCCGGCGCCATATTCTGGCTCTGGATTGTGGGCTTCTTTGGCATTGCCACCAAATATGGAGAGGGGTTGCTTGCCGTAAAGTACAGGGTGAAAACTTCTGATGGTCTGATGTTGGGCGGCCCGATGTACGCGCTGGAACGCGGTCTTAAGATGAAGTGGTTGGGTATATTGTTTGCCATCTTTTGCTCCATTGCCGCTTTTGGGATTGGAAACATGGTGCAGGTAAATGCCATCTCGATGATGATGGAGACCCAGTTTAATGTGAATGTGCACATCTCCGGGGTCTTTCTGGCGGTGATTACTTTTGCGGTGA
Source organism: Bacteroidales bacterium (assembly GCA_009781275.1). Taxonomy (GTDB): domain Bacteria; phylum Bacteroidota; class Bacteroidia; order Bacteroidales; family UBA932; genus WRBG01. Next base: position 8,075 of record WQYK01000055.1, read on the forward strand.
TTGTGGGTGGTATTAAGGCCATTGCCAAGTTTTCGGAAAAAATCGTTCCCACCTACGCAGTGATTTATATCTTGATGAACCTGATTGTCATCTGTATCAACATAACGTTTGTTCCGGAAGCGCTCTCTCTGATTGTAAAGAGCGCCTTTACGGCCCGTGCGGCAGGCGGCGGCTTTGTGGCTTCTACGCTCTTGATGGCCATGCGTTTTGGGGTTGCTCGTGGACTTTTTTCCAACGAATCGGGACTTGGCTCCGCTCCTCTGGCTGCGGCGTCTGCAGTAACCAGAAATCCCGTTAGGCAGGCGCTGGTCTCTATGTCTGCTGTCTTTCTAGATACGATTGTGATGTGTTTCTTAACAGGCCTCATGTTGGTTACCACGATTCTTAAAAACCCTGCAGGCTTTGAAGGGCTTTCTGGCGGACAGTTTACGGCTTATGCCTTTAACCAGATTCCTGTGATTGGGCCCATTATTCTGACAGTGGGAATATTCTTATTTGCTTGGACTACTGTGCTGGGTTGGTGCCACTATGCCGAACGAACCATGGAGTATATGTTTGGAAAAAAATGTATTTTGCCATTTAGAATCGTCTTTAGCATTGTGGCGTATGTGGGTGCGGTCATCCCACTTGCGTTTGTCTGGGATGTGGCAGATACGTTTAATGCTTTGATGGTGATACCAAACGTAATCGCACTGCTATTTCTGAGCGGCGTCATCGCGAGAGAAACAAGAAAGTACCTGTGGAACAACAACCTCGAAGCATTCTCAGACGACGAAATACCGGTTATAAATAAATAAATATTTATCTAACATCATGAAAACCTTTTTTGTAAGGAGTCTGTTCCTGCTGACGCTCCTTGCACCGGCTCTTTTTATGTCGGCGCAAACCCACACCGCAATAACGCCTCCGCTCTACTTTGCCTCCCACCCCACCCTCTCGCCCGACGCCCAAACGCTCTACTTCTGTTACGAAGGCGACATTTGGAAAGTTTCTATTTCCGGGGGTCAGGCGTTGCGCGTAACCGCCATGACCGGTTATGAAATCCGTCCGCGCATCTCACCCGACGGCAAGTGGTTGGCCTTTACCTCTAATGAACAGGGCAATGATGACGTTTATGTTGTCTCAGTGGAGGGTGGCGCGATTCGCAGGCTCACCTTTCACGACGCATCCGACCGCGTCACATCGTGGTCGGCAGACAGTAAGTATATCTACTTTGAATCCAATCGATATAACTCCATTAGCGCTTACCGCGTATCCATAAACGGAGGCACTCCGGAGCGTCTCTTTGGCGACTATTACAACACCATTGCCAATTTGGTCGAAAATCCTGTGGACGGCAGCTTCTATTTTAACGAATCGACTGAGAGTTATAGCTATCCCACCCGAAAACGCTATAAGGGCGATAACTGTCCGCAAATCGTAAACTGGGACTCCAAAACCATGAAATATACAGAATTGACCACATACA
>WQYK01000056.1 GCA_009781275.1 Bacteroidales bacterium
AGTACCGATAATCGCCAATCCGCCTGCCTCTTTTACGCCGGGCCCCAACTTGATGTCGGTACCACGACCCGCCATGTTGGTGGCAATGGTGACCGCTCCCGGGCGCCCTGCCTCTGCCACAATATCGGCCTCTCGGGCATGTTGCTTGGCGTTTAATACGTTATGTTTGATTCCCTTGAGTTGCAGCATCCTGCCTAATAGCTCAGAGACCTCAACCGATGTGGTACCGACCAATACGGGACGGCCCTGTTTGGTAAGATTGACGATTTCTGCGATGACGGCGTTGTATTTTTCTCGTTTTGTCTTGTAAATCAAATCCTCCATATCATTCCGCACAATGGGGCGGTTGGTAGGGATTACCACTACGTCCAATTTATAGATCGACCAAAATTCGCCCGCTTCTGTCTCCGCCGTACCCGTCATCCCCGCCAATTTGTGGTACATCCTAAAGTAGTTTTGCAGGGTGATGGTGGCAAAGGTTTGGGTGGCTGACTCTACTTTGACCTTCTCCTTGGCTTCGATGGCCTGGTGCAAGCCGTCCGAGTAGCGGCGGCCCTCCAGGATACGTCCCGTTTGCTCGTCTACAATCTTAATCTTGTTGTCCATCACCACATACTCCACATCTTTTTCAAACATGGTGTATGCCTTTAGGAGTTGATTGACGGTGTGTACCCGCTCCGATTTAAGGGCAAAATCGCTCATCAGCGCGTCTTTGGCTTCTGCTTTTTGGGTCGCGTCTATCTCCAGCTTCTCTAACTCCGATATCTCTGTGCCAATGTCGGGCATCACAAAGAACTTGGGGTCGCTCACCTTTCCGGCAATCAGTTCGTGTCCCTTATCGGTCAACTCCACCGACTTTTGTTTCTCTTCGATCACAAAGAAGAGATCGTCGGTCACTATATGCATCTGCTTGTTGTTGTCTTGCATATAGAAGTTTTCGATTTTTTGCAAAAGCTGTTTGATCCCCGGCTCGCTCAGGTATTTAATCAACGGGGTGTAACGCGGGAGCCCCTTGTGGGCGCGCAAGAGGAGTTTTCCTCCCTCTTCTTCCTTTTCTGCACCGATCAATTTCTTTGCCTCGTTTAGGGTTTGGGTCACGAGGTTCCGTTGCGCGCTGTAGATGCTCTCTACAATCGGACGGTACTCGTTAAACTGCTGGTCGTCTCCCCTGGGAACGGGACCCGAGATGATCAAAGGGGTACGGGCGTCGTCTACCAAAACCGAGTCCACCTCGTCCACTATGGCGTAGTGGTGCTTGCGCTGTACAAGGTCCTCAATGTTGATCGCCATATTGTCGCGCAGGTAGTCAAAGCCAAATTCGTTGTTGGTGCCAAAGGTGATGTCGGATCGGTAAGCCTTTTTACGGGCGTCCGAGTTGGGTTGATGCTTGTCGATACAATCGACTTTAAGTCCGTGAAACTCATACAAAGGGCCCATCCACTCGGAGTCGCGCCTTGAGAGGTAGTCGTTGACGGTTACCACGTGCACTCCTTTTTGAGAAAGGGCGTTTAGGAATACGGGCAGGGTGGCCACCAACGTCTTTCCCTCTCCGGTGGCCATCTCGGCAATCTTACCGGTGTGCAGCACAATGCCGCCAACCAACTGTACGTCATAATGCACCATGTCCCATGTGATTCTGTTTCCTCCGGCCATCCATGTATTTTTCCAAATGGCGCTGTTGCCCTCTATGTGTACATAGTCGTGTTTGGCAGCCACTTCTCTATCTGAGTCTAAGGCATTCACTTTGATTTGGGCCATCTCTTTAAAACGACGCGCTGTGGACTTCATGATGGCAAAAGCGTCGGGCAACACCTCAAGCAACACCTCTTCGATCAACTTATCGATCTTTTTGCTCAGTTTGTCCACTTCTGTGGCGATCTGCTCCTTTTTGTCTACCGAGATCTCCAAGTCCTCAAGCTGCATACGCAACTGTCGTTTTTTCTCTTCATCAACGGCAATATAGTCGGCAATACGCTTTTTTAACTCCTGTGCCGCCTCTCTTAACTGATTATGATCCAATGCGTCTATACGGGGATAGATCTCCCGGATTTTGTCCATATAGGGCTTAACAGCCTTTAGGTCGCGGTCGGACTTGGTCCCAAAGAGCTTATTAATGATGTTGGAAATAGCTGTCATAAACGTGCAAAATGATTATTTTAACTTGCAAAGGTAACGATTATATGGTAAAATGGTACTATCTTTGTGGAGATTTCTACGAAAAGATCTACGAAATAACCTGCGAAATGAAAAAGAAGACCATTGCCTTAGTGGCACACGATAACCGAAAGCCCGACTTGATCGAGTGGGCGGAATACAATCGAAACACCCTTGTTCAAAGCATCTTAGTGGGCACAGGTACCACCGGCGCCCTTGTTGAAGCTGCGCTTAACCAAAATAAGAAACAGGGCGAGAAGTATGTCAAGGTACGTAAACTCAAATCGGGCCCGCTTGGAGGCGACCAACAACTTGGCGCCCTGATTGCAGAAGGCAAGGTAGACCTGCTCATCTTCCTTTGGGATCCCATGCAACCCCAGCCCCACGACGTGGACGTAAAGGCGCTGCTTCGCATCTCCAACCTCTACAACGTACCCACGGCTTGCAACCGCGCCACCGCCGACTACCTCATATCGTCGCCGTTATTAGGCAGCGAAGAGTATAGTCCTATGGTAAACAGTTTTTCGGAGTATGTGAACAGGAAGATTGATGTGTAGTAATTTTTGTTATCTTTGCGAATCACTAGTCCAAAAATGGAGGTAAAAATGATGAAAAAGAACAAAAAAATGAACAGAGTGAAACAAATAGTGTTCACACTCGTTTTTGCCTCTATGGGTATATGTTCAATGGCGCAAACACGATCCGCTACTGCTGCTGAATCGTTGTTAATTCCCTTTAGACAAGGCGATAAATGGGGGCTTAGCACCAGAGATAAAAAAATCGTAATCCCCTGCGAGTATGATGTCACCTGGAATTTTTCAGAAGACTTGGCATTGGTCATGTTAAATGGCGAATGGGGCTATATTGATAACAAAGGCAATCAGGTTATTCCTTGTATGTATGAAAATGCCAATAAATTCTCTAATGGAGTGGCGCTGGTTAAATTCAGGGGGAAATGGGGAGTTATCGATAAGACAGGAAAACAAATTTTACCTTGCAAATATGACCATATTAGTTATTCCGGCAAAGGGTTTGCGGCGGCAAGAATCGACAAAAAATGGGGAATCATTGATGTAGTAACAGGGAGACAAATAACTCCTTGTGTATATGATGACATCGGGACTTTTTTTGGGGACGTGGTAAAAGTGACGTTAAATGGCAAAGATGGACATATTGATAGAACAGGAAGACAAGTTGGACCTTGGTATGATTATATTGACCCCTTTGGTTATTCTGAAAACTTGACAAATGTAGCTTTAAACGGTAGATGGGGATTTATTGATAGAACAGGCGGACAAATAATACCTTGCGTGTATGATGAAATTCGTAGGGGTACTGAAGGCTTGGCAATAGTGATGGTGAATGATAAATGGGGGCTTCTTGATAACACGGGAAAAACAATTGTGCCTTGTGTGTATGATGATGTGGGTTGGGAATTTTCAGAAGGCTTGATTCAAGTGAAGTTAAACGGTCAGTGGGGATATATTGATAAAACAGGTAAACAAGTTATTCCTTGTATATATGATAGCGCTTGGGATTTTAATGGAGGTTTTGCAGAAGTGATGTTGAACGACAAAGTGGGCTTTATTGATAAAAAAGGGAAACTGGTTATTCCCCCTGTAAAAACCGTTTTTTTGGGTAACAATAGAAAACAAAGTAGATATGACTTGATAGAGTCTTTTTCCGAAGGCTTGGCAATCGTGCACTTAAACGGCAAAAGAGGTTTTATTGACAATAAACGCAAACAGATTATTCCTTGCATATATGATGTTGCTTGGAATTTTTCTAATGGACTGGCAATTGTTAAGTTAAACGATAAAAAAGGCGTTATTGATAAAAGAGGCAAACAAATTGTGCCTTGTAACTATGATGAGGTAAAGATCTCTTCAAGCGGATTGATAGAAGTATCTATTTTAGGACGAAACGAAAAGTACACTTATGGACTTTTTGATAAAACCGGAAAAGAAATTATCCCTTGTTATTGTGATGAAATAACAAGGTTTAGAGGCGATTGGGCTGGCTGGGTACGGGTAAAAATAGCAGGCAAATGGGCTGGCTTTATGGATACCCATACCGGCACACGATATTGGGAAAACTAATATCAAATTTATTGATCCAATCTATATTTTCAGAATCAAATTTTCTTGTATGGCGGTGATGAATTCGGTTCTTACCTTGCATTTGTTTGCGTAGGTGCTCCATTGTGAAACTACATCAAAGATTTGCTTAATTATCTCATTTGCATTTTTGATATTTTGACTTTTTGCGACTTGCAATAAATCCTGCATAGAAAAACCTTCTCGTTTGCCATTGAGTGAAAGTTGGTGTTTATTTGTCCATTTTCCTGACGGCGAGTAGGAGTAACATAAGTCGTAAGCGGGTGCAAGCGACCATTTTCCTTTTTTGTCCATGATGAAAGAGTGGTTCTTTGTGTGGTCATCGTGATTGCGTGCAAAAATATTGAATACCATGCGCCTGTACATCTGCTCAAGTTCGGAATAGGGCAAATTCATCTGTCGTATTACTTCAAAAATTTGTTCATACGAATAGCGTTCATCGCGGTCGAAGTTTCCAATTGCGGAGAGTGTTTGAGTGTGGATTTTTTCTCCCTTTTCTGAGCGGTCAAAACGTTTGGTCATAAAGTGAGCCTTTCTACCCTCAGTAAGCAATCTCGATTCACTCATCTCTATTCCGCAATCGATCGCCATTTTGTAGTAAGCATACTCAATTTTTCCGACACCGGGTGGATTGTCTTTGATTTTTCCACCTTCAACTCCGTCAAATTTTAGCAACCAATATGAAAAACCTTCCGGAGCCTGCACTTGTCCTGACCGCACTTCGCCTGTTGCTTGGTTGTATGCGATAATTGCTTTGGGTTTTGCACCCCCCGCCGAAGTTCCGACACGCAAAATGTCAAAAATTGCTTTGTTGTTATTTCTTAGATTTGTTTGAAATGCTGTCCGTTTGCATAAAATCTCTTTTGCTAAAGATGTTAATTCTTTGATTTCTAAAATAGACGACTCATTAAGCAAATGATCGGTATTTGCCGGTTCAAACTCTAACGCCCCCATTCCACGTTTGCCGATGTAACATAAACGGTCAAGTGGCGAAATTTTAACCGCCATATTTTTGCCTGCAAACCATTCGTCAATTACACTATTTCCGTAGTCATCAGGCAGTGAATCGGCAAGCAAGGCCGGCAGGCCCTTAAAAGTCTTACCACGATTGCCTGGAAAGCTAAAAATACGCTCACCGCGTAAAATATCGTTTATGGACATTTGTAACGGTGCAATATCCCAACCGTTTTTTGCAAAGCTATTGTAAAACTCTATGGTTGCGTACTCTTTCTCTTTATTCCATGCAACTGCCGCAACATTTTCGTTCCAAAGTTTTACGTTGACTACTGTTTCCATTACTCAGTTTGTTTTTTAGATTTTTTAACTCTTTTAGGCGTTTTTCCTTTTAATTTTAGCAACTCTATTGGCGAAATTCCAATTTCGGGGATAAATAGTTCAAAGTTATTAAGTAATCGTAAAACCCTCAAAACAGACAAAAACACGTTTAACGTAACTGCTCTCCCTTTCTCAATTTGAGTCACCGAAAAAATGCTAATCCCGGCTTGATCAGCGACTTCTTGTTGCGTTAGTTTTCTTTGAAACCTGTACTCCTTTAATCGTTTTCCTACTTCTTTAATAATTGCACTATTACTTAAACTATTCCAATTCATGTAAAATTTTTTGCAAAGATAGTTCTTTTTTAATAATTGCAAATTCTATGATAATATAGATTTTTTACTGATAAAAATAGAATATTCAGTTATTAAAGTTTTGCATATTTAGGGGCGCAACAAAAAAGGCCGCCATCATCCGGCAGCCTCATTACTCAGGTTTATTCCAAAAATTATGCGGGAATAATCGCACCTGTCGGACAAGCGTCCACGCATGTACCACAATCGGTACATACGTCAGGGTCAATAGAATAGATATCGCCTGCAGAGATCGCCTCTAAGGGACATTCATCAACACATGAGCCGCATGCAACGCAGTCTTCGTTAATTTTGTAAGCCATGATAGTATGTTTAAAGTTTATAACACCGGCAAATATAGATAAAAATCCTTACCTTTGGACAAAATTTTAAAACTCTTTGCATCATGATTCGTAAAATAGTAGCTGTTTTGATGGTTTTTTGTGCTGTTAATATGGGACTTACGGCGCAGGAAACGAATTCGTCGGACTTGGTCTTTGATAAGATGGTACACGATTTTGGAGATTTTCTCCTCTCAGACGGAAAGAAAAGTTGCACCTTTACCTATACCAATAAGGGGACTAAGCCAATAGTAATCCAAACAATCGTTGCATCTTGCGGCTGCACCCAGCCCACGTGGGACAAAGCGCCCCTTATGCCGGGGAGGAGCGGCACCATCACCGTCACCTATCTAAACGACCAGGGCCCCTACCCTTTTGACAAGACAATGATGGTCTACTCTACGGCCACCGATCGTCCCATCACTTTGAGGATCAGGGGCGTGGTGCATGAGAAAGCCAAGAGCGTTTCCGAGTTGTTTCCGATTGCATACGGCCCGTTACGGATGAGGTCCATTCAATATCAATTAGGCCAAATCGCGCAGGGAGAGACAAAAACTGATTCTGTTCAGGTGATCAACGGGGGACGATCATCCATTGAAATCGGATTTACCAATGTGAGCAAAGGATTGGTCATCAAAGCCTCTCCGTCAACGCTGAAGTCGGGAGAAAAGGGGTATATCCGTTACACGGTCGATACCCGCTTGCACACCGATTGGGGCGCTTTGTCCTATTCTGCACATCCTACTGTCAACGGCAGGCCCCAAGGCGCCGTTCCCCTTGAAATTCTGGCTGATATCAGGGATAACTTTACGCATCTTACCCACGAACAGTTGGCAGACGCCCCCATTTTGCTTGCCGAGCAAACATCGGCTCGTTTCTCGAATGCCAGGCAGGGGAGCGTCATCAAAAACAGTTTCAACATTACCAACAGGGGCAAGAGCCCCATCATCTTTCATAAAGCCACGCCTTCCCACGACTACACCACCGTAGATCTGCCCAAAGAGATCGCTCCGGGTAAAAGCGGTATGGTGACTGTGTCCGTGAATAGCGCCAGACTCATCGGAGAGGTGGTAACGGGCGTCACCATTGTGACCAATGTGCCCACGAGGCCGGTGTTTGCGCTGATGGTTGCCGGTACTGTTGTTCCATAACCCCCACTCTATGTCTCGTCCTGCCAGCCACTCCAATAACCACCATCTCCACGACCTCTCCGACAGCGCGCTCTTTGTGAATGAGGGCGTGCCCCAGCCTCCTGTCGTCAACCCCGGGGCCGCCTCTTTTTACAAGAAAAAGCAGACGTCCCTCTATACGGCTGATCAATATGTGGAGGGTATCCGCAGCCAAAACCTGTCTATGCTTTCGCAGGCCATCACCCTGGTCGAGAGCACACGCCCTGACCACAGGCAGGTTGCCCGCAGCGTGTTGGAGGCGTGCCTTCCATTGTCCGGCAACTCGATCCGTGTGGGCATTACAGGGGTGCCCGGTGCGGGAAAGAGCACATTTATTGAGGCGTTTGGCTCCTATCTGACCCGTGCAGGGCGGCGATTGGCTGTCTTAGCTATTGACCCCAGCAGCGAGCGGAGTAAGGGGAGCATCCTGGGCGACAAAACGCGTATGGAGACGCTCTCCGCCGACCCCAACGCCTTTATCCGGCCCAGCCCCAGCGCAGGCTCATTGGGCGGCGTCGCCCGTAAAACACGGGAGAGTGTGATCCTTTGCGAGGCGGCCGGTTACGATGTCATCTTTATTGAGACTGTGGGCGTGGGACAATCAGAGATTGCCGTCCACTCCATGACCGACTTTTTTCTGTTGCTGATGCTCTCGGGCGCCGGTGACGAGCTGCAGGGCATCAAAAGGGGCATCATGGAGATGGCGGATTTGATTGTGATTAACAAAGCAGATGGGAGCAATGTGGAGAAGGCCATTCTGGCGCAGGCGCTCTACCAAAATGCACTTCACCTCTTTCCCCCCTCCGAATCGGGATGGAGGCCCACCGTGCTTACCTCATCGGCCATTGAGCACAAAGGTTTAGATGTTATCCTCCAAAAAATAAACGACTACTTTTCGCTCACCCGCTCCAACGGCTATATGCAGCATAAGAGGCGCCAACAGGCGCGTTACTGGATGCTCGAAACGATCAACGAGACGCTCCGGAACCGCCTCTTTGGAAACCCGCAGATGGAGGCGCTGCTTAATGAATACGAGCAAAAAGTGCTGTTGGGAACGCTCGACTCATATTCCGCTGCATCTGCTCTTATTCAACACTTTGACCAACTATGAGTATCCTCATTGACGTCTTTAGAAACAGCATCCTTGTAACCGGTCTGGTGATGGTGATGATGTTGCTGATAGAGTATGTGCACATCTATTCGCGGGGGCGCTCTTTTGCACGTCTTCAGAACCGCCCCTTTAGGCAGATCGTCTTAGCCGCGCTTTTGGGCGCCATACCGGGGTGCATCGGAGGTTTTGCCGCCGTGTCGCTCTATGCGCACGGCATCATCAGCTTTGGTGCTTTGATTGCCATGATGATCAGCGCCATAGGAGACGAGGCATTTATCCTCTTTGCCACCGTTCCCAAAGTCGGCCTGTTGCTGGTGCCCCTTCTCTTTCTCTTGGCGCTACTGATAGGCTGGCTCACAGACAAGTGGGCAAAAAAGAGTCCGGCTCCTTTTGTTGCCGAAACGCACTACGCCCTGCACCACCAAGAGGGCTGTCTACACGGCGCCCACACCGCCGCATGGGGCAGCCTTAGAAAAAACCTCAGCTCCATCAATTTCAAAAGGGCAGCGCTCCTGATTGGGCTGCTCCTCTTTATCCTCGCCATGGGTTTAGGCTTTCTGGAGCACGAACCCCACCATCAGGCGCTCGACCCAACGGAACCCGCCACGGGCCACCTGAGTATCTTTAGCGAACGATGGTTTAACCTCTTTTTTACGGTTCTGGCCGTCTTGACCCTCTTCCTCACCGTAAAGGCAAGCAACCACTTTATCTCGGAACACCTTTGGGGCCATATCATCAAAAAGCACCTCCTCACCATCTTCCTCTGGACTTTTGGTGCACTGCTGTGCATCGAACTGGGCATGCACTACCTCCATTTGGATCAATGGGTGATGAAAAACGGCTATGTGGTGCTCCTGATAGCCGCCCTCATTGGCCTCATTCCCGAATCGG
>WQYK01000057.1 GCA_009781275.1 Bacteroidales bacterium
CCACTACCAGCAAGCTCAATTCCATTGCACTGGCCGCATTGATGGCAAAATAGAGGCGAGTTATGGCTCTTTATAAAATTTTAGCCATCAATCCGGGGTCAACTTCGACCAAAATTGCCGTATACGAGAACGAACAGTTGGTGTTTGGCAAAAGCATCAGGCACGAGAGCGCTGATTTAGGCCGGTATCCTCAAATGTCTCATCAGTTTGAATTTAGAAAAGATTTGATACTAAGAGAACTAAATGATATGGGTATCTTGCTTTCCGACCTTTCTGCCATTGTCGGTAGGGGCGGATTGCTCAAACCCATTCCTTCTGGCGTTTACGAGGTCAATCAGGCTATGATAGACGATCTTTTCCGCGGAGTACAGGGAGAGCATGCGAGTAACTTGGGCGGATTGATTGCCGCTGATATGGTAAAAGAGTTATCCGGATGCAAAGCATATATTGCTGATCCCGTGGTAGTGGATGAGTTGCAGCCTGTTGCACGAATCTCCGGCCATCCTGCTTTTCAACGGGTCTCGATATTTCATGCGCTTAACCAAAAAGCGGTAGCCAAGAACCATGCCCACAAGGTCAATACCCATTATGAGGAGTTGAACCTGATCGTGGTCCATTTGGGAGGCGGCATATCGGTGGGGGCACATTGTAAGGGTAAAGTGATCGATGTCAACAACGCTTTGGATGGTGAGGGGCCATTTTCTCCCGAACGTTCGGGAACCCTTCCTGCAGGCGCTTTGGCAAAAATGTGTTTTAGCGGCAACTACACCCTGGATGAGGTGCGTAAGATGATGGTGGGAGAGGGCGGAATGGTAGCGCACTTGGGTACCAATCAATTTACTGCCGTATGCGATTGGGTGGACAATGGACGCGCTGACGCTTGCCTCATTTTTGATGCAATGGCCTATAATGTAGCCAAAACAATAGGCGCTATGGCTGTAGCGTTAAAAGGTGAGGTCGATGGCATCCTCATTACCGGCGGCATGGCTTTTAGCGAACTGTTTGTGCAACGGATTCAGGAACAGGTAGCATTTTTAGCGCCTGTATTCACCTATCCCGGAGAAGACGAAATGGCTGCTTTAGCCATGAATGGATTGGCGGTATTGCGGGGAGAAGAGACTCCAAAACAATATGTGTGATCTAGTTGGGCGGATGCCGCAGGACAACCGCAGGCTTTCGTCGTTCTTGAGTTCGGTCAAATCCAAACCAGTAATCACCTGTCGGTACAGATAGGTGATAGAATCGAATTTGCGAATTGTTATCATTTTGATTTTTAAGCAAAACAGCTTGTTTACCCGGAGTTTTGCTTAAAGAGAATCCCGCCAGTATCCACGCTACGGAGATTTCGGGCAACCGGGCAGGGTAGTGTTGGGCGCAAAACTCATAAAGAAGCAAGCCCCGACGCTCAGCGCTCAGAGGTTGTTCCAGAAGTTGTTTTTGCATCAGTTCGTGCAAGAAATTATCTAAAAAACAAGATTCTGCAAGCGTTAATTGAACAAAAGGTTTACGCCATTCTCCCTTTCCGTTGTACCATCCGTCTAACAGGCGGGAGAGTTGTTGCACCTCATAAAGCGCTTCCTGTGACATAGATGGAGTGGCGAGCACTTCGTAGGGAGGGGTTGGGGCGTAGATGATCCCCAAAGAGGAGGCTTTGTCGCGCATCTTTGTTCCGGGTAATAACTTGAGCAACTCAAGCTGGATCTCGTCTAATTGTAATGACATAAGCTCCTTAACATCTTTCTTTATTCGTTCAAGAGTGTAGTGAGGCAGCCCTGCAATGAGGTCGGCATGTATTTCAAAGCGGTTACACGCTTTTAGAAGTCGGATTCCTTGCGTGGAACGATGGCTGTTTCCGACTCTTCCGGATGATTCCAGCACGATATCATCCAAGCTTTGAATACCGGCTTCAATATGAAGTAATCCATTAGGTAGGTCACTTAAAATGTTAATAATATTACTAGTTAAAAGTGCAGGGTGTATCTCAATATGAAATCGAAGCACTCCGGAAAACTCACAAAAGAGAGCGAGTAGTGAAGATGTCCGTTTAAGGTTTACGTTAAATGTCCTGTCTAATATCCTGATATCTCTAACATTTCTAATAACTAACTGTTGGAAACGTTCTCTAATTTGTTCCACAGAAAGGGTGCGGATGGGTTTATCACCACCACTAACACAAAAGTAACAATCATTAAAACACCCTCTTGTTGTCTCTACTTGAACAAAAGGTTTATGAAATGGGAAAAAGGTTGATGCCTCAGGTGGAACCAACTTATCAAAGTGTGAAACTCTTGCTGTTCCACGATCGCAATAGTGACTTTGTGCATCTATGGTGCATATACCGGTTAAAAGATCACGTTTTTTTGGTTGCTCCCAACATTGGAGCCATTGTGGAAAGAGCTCTTCGCCTTCTCCCCTGAACACTGCGTCAATAAAGGGGTGCGACCGAAGGTAGTGTTCATTATCTCCCAAAAATTCGGGCCCGCCCAAAATAATATATGTATTAGGAAGTAGCGCTTTTATTCGCGCAATCACTTCTAAAAGCCGATGGTGGTTAAAGAGCCATGCAGTGGCTGCAATTACTTGGGGCTGCAGCCTGATCGCCGCTTTGGTAAAATGTGAGATCGGGGTGTTGAGCACACCTGATGCCACATGCCATTGCCATCCGTCTTTGCTTTTGGCAGATTGTGCATGCATTGCGGGCAAAGCAAGGGATGAGTGGGCGTAGGAGCTGTTAATATCGAGCCAAAGAAGAATCATAGCTGCAAAAATAACTATCTTTGCACAAAAAGAAAAACATGAGCACGATCATCATTAAACAAGTGTGGGTAGATGGCAAAACCTGCGACGTATTGATAGAAGGTACAAAAATCAGCAAGATTGCCGATTCGATTGCACAATCGGCTGATAAATATATTGATGGCAGGAATAAAGCCCTCATTCCCGGCTTTGCCAACGCCCACGCGCACTCAGCAATGACCCTCTTTAGGGGTATAGGTGAAGATATTCCCCTGATGCAATGGTTGCGTGAATATATATGGCCCTACGACGAAAGGCTCGAAGAGGAGATGATCTACTGGGGCGCTAAATTAGCTTGTATAGAGATGATTCGCTCTGGGACTACGGCCTGTAACGATTCATACTGGTTTCCGCCGACCTGTCGTTTGGCTATGGAAGAGATGGGAGTCAGGTCTGTGCAATCGTACGTGTGGATCGATTTCTTTAAAGGTGATCGGGCAGACGCCCATAAAGCTAAGTTAGCTAAATTGCACAAGGAGTCGACCCAGTGGAGCGATTTGACAGGCTTTTCCGTAGGCCCTCACGCCATCTACTCTGTATCGGCAGAGGGCATTAAGTGGATGGCCGCTTATGCCAGAGAGCACAAGTTGATGATCCATACCCATTTGGCAGAGACACAGAGTGAGTACGAAGATTGTCTCAAGGAGAGAGGCGTTACGCCCACTCGTTACCTCTACGAACTGGGAGCGCTGGGGCCCAATGTGGTGGCTGCGCATTGCGTATGGCTCTCCCCCGAAGATATTCAAATATTGGGCGACCATCAGGTGAGCGTGGTGCACAATCCCAACTCCAATCTTAAATTGGCATCGGGTTATAAATTCAGGTACGAAGAGCTTAGGGACGCAGGCGCAAGGGTTTGTCTGGGTACGGATGGTTGCGCCTCTTCCAACAACTTAGATATGCTTGAGGCGATGAAACATGCTGCCCTTCTGCAAAAAGCGTGGCGCCGCGACCCCGCATCGATGCCCTTGCATGAACTTTTGTCGGTAGCTTCTTTCAACGGATACGAGGCAATGGGCATTCATGCCGGTAAGATCCAAGAGGGTTGGTTAGCCGATTTGGCCTTGATTGATTTGCGTCAGCCTGCCTTTATCCCCAATCATAACTTTTATGCCAACTTAATCTATGCCGCTAACGGCAGCGCTGTGGATACCCTTATCTGCAATGGTCGTATTCTGATGGAAGACAGAAAGATTGAGGGAGAAAAACTTATTATGGAGATGGCCCAAAAAATGGCAGAAAAATTAACAAAAAAATAACGATATGATGAACACAATGATGCCGTATCAAGAAGCTTCACAGTTCTTGATCCAAAAATTTTCACAAAAACCTTTGGTCGGGATTGTACTTGGGAGTGGGCTGGGTAAGTTAGCCGATGCCATTGAAGATCCTGTGGTGATCCCCTACAAAGAGATTCCCCATTTTGCGCAATCAACAGCCATGGGCCACAAAGGCAACCTGATATTTGGTCGCTTGGGAGGTAAGCCAGTGGTAGCCATGCAGGGGCGTTTTCATTTTTATGAAGGCTACCCCATGCAGCAGGTAACGTTTCCCATTCGCGTCATGGCGCTGTTGGGGATTGAGTACCTCTTTGTCTCCAATGCAGCAGGAGGGATCAACCGCGATTACAAAGTGGGTGATCTGATGCTCATTCGCGACCACATCAACTTCATGCCCAATCCGTTGATCGGTCCCAATATGGATGAGTTTGGCCCCCGTTTTCCCGACATGACCCGCCCCTACGACCCCGCTCTGATCCAAAAGGCCGAGTCGTGCGCCGCACATTTGGGCATCGCCCTAAAGAAAGGGGTCTATTTTGGCGGCACCGGCCCCACCTACGAAACGCCCGCCGAGTACGCCTTTTTTGGCAAAGCGGGAGGTGACGCAGTGGGAATGTCCACCGTGCCCGAGGTGATCGTAGCACGCCATTGCGGCATACGAGTCTTTGGCGTATCGGTCATCACCAATGAGGCCCACGACTTTGCTGACGACTTTGTGAACGACGGAAACGATGTAATCATCGCCGCCGATCGCGCTGCTGACCGTCTTTGTATGCTATTTACTCAGATTATTGCGAGCTTGTAGCCTGTCCTGTCATTAAAACAGGCCGCTTGCGGCAAAGATGACGCCGGCAAAGAGTATCACAAATACAATTGCTAAGGCGCTGCAAATGAGTACCCATAATAAGGATGCTTTTGCCCAATTGGCTTTGCTTTTGGGTGTGTTGTTGCCAAATGCCCATACAAAGAGCATGACAAGGTTTACGATTGGGATTACCATCAGGAAGATGGTGAGCATCCAGTCACCGACGCTAACCGGTTTCTCTGCAGGTACATGCATTTGATGTTGAACTGGGTCTAAGTTTTCCATAGAGAGTAGATTTAGAGGTTAAAGAATAGTAGAATATTTTTGATAAGGGTGTTACGTTCGGAGGCATCTATGATGCTTTCTATGGGAAAGCCAAGTACTACTGTTTTGTAGTCATTGCCGGGGTAAGCAACGCCGGCGCTTTTGTTGCCGTCCACATAGCTAAAAATGGTGAAGGAGTCCGGCGAGGAAGGGGAGAGGGCGTCTGGAGCTTCTACCCAGTAAGAGACGGGATTGGGTTGGGTGTAGAACCGATAGTTGTTGTTGAAAAGGCGGGTAAAGGGAGAGAGCGCAGGCTTAACTTCTCCGACCTGGGAGGCATGTCCGGTAACCCATCTGTACTTTAAAACATTGGTGGCAAATCTTCTGGCAACAGAGTCGACAGGTGTTATGCCGGAATCCCAAATATCGGACGCCACATAAGCGCCGCTCACCAGTACATTTCCTCCGGAATGGCAATAATCGGTGAGGCGCGTTTGCAGGACGGATGGAAAGGCGGTGTAACGCACTCCTGAGTGCCCGGTTCCGGTAATGGTTTGACGCTGTTTGCCTAAAATGAGGTCAACGATTTGATATCCTGCCGTTAGGGTGGAGTCGTGCATAAAAGCCTTTTGGCTACACGAGGCGTAGGAGTAGCTCTCTATGGCAAAGGCACGGCCGTGTACAATGGGGTAATCAAATGAGTTGCCGGCCAATACCTGAGTTTCGTAGGTGGAGTAAGAAGCCCCGAATCCGGGAGAGTCGTTGGCTGTCCATGGATTCTTGCGACGTATGTCATACTGACTTCCAATGTAAGAGATCTCCTGCAGATAGGCAATTCCATACTCTCTTGCATCGAGAAAACCACCATAAAGAGAGTCTTTGCTGGCAAAGCTGTGTGGCGCACTAGTTTTGTCAAATCCGTTTACAATAAGCACTTTGCCGCGCTCATTTAAAGCACGGTATAAACTGAGAATTTCTGATGGAAAACTTTCTCCACCTTTATTTACTGCTGTTATTCTAAAGCTGTAGTGGCGTCCGGCTTCTATGGGGATTTGTAAACTGTTGGTTTTTACCAAAATTCCATTGTCAAAAGATCCATCGTCTATTCTTGTGTACACCACGTAACTATCTGCATTGGCAGTGGGTTCTAATGGATCTTCTACCGGTTGCCATTTAAGGAGGGCATGTGTATCGGAGGCAAAAGTGAGGGAAAACTGCTCAATGGGCAACGGTTGTACTATGTATGGCGCTCCATCCATCGAGGAGAGAAAACGGAGCATACCTTTGTAGATCGCCCTGCTGACAGTGAACTTAAAGTTGGGGTCAAGTCCGTAGCGCATATCGGCAAAGTTCTGATGTGAAAGCAATTCTAACAGCATAGCGGGAATATTTGGGCTGCGTGATTCGGCATAAGAGCGATCCCAAATTCCCCTTCTCATCCATTTTGGCTCAAAGGTAGCCCGAATATCAGACACAATCTGAGTTTGTACCAAGTCGGTCAAATCGCGTGAGATAAAGCGAGAGCGACCATCGGCTAAGAGGTTGGATCCCTCGGACATGGATGTGTAGATGCCCAATGTGCCGACAATGCTGTCGGTGAGGGTAACGCCTGCATCTGTATGAAAAGCTAAGGAGAGGTCAAGCGGAATTCCCAATCCTTCCTGTTTTCTATTTACAGAAGATGAACCGCTCAAATAGTTGACCCATCTTCCACGAGACATGTAGTCGTCGTTATAGTCGTTGCGACTTTGGTTTGGGGTGTAGACCGAATCAGGTGCACCCGCCCATTGGAGCCAATAACGTGACCCTTCTGTATATCGTGGGTAGGTGCTGATCATGGGAGGGTATTGAAGCCTAGAAACGGCAGGCTGCCCTGGTAGACCCGAAGAGAGCAGGGGCAAAACAGATTGGCGGTTAGGATCTTGATTATCGGAAGGCGAGCGAGCAATGTTGCCCATGCCTCCTCCAAATTTTACTCCATCGGCTGTAATCACCTTGTTTTTTGAGCTGCTTGTATTGGTTAACTCTACTTTGCCATGTTCGGCAATACCTTGATCAAACTCAAAGTGTCCCAAATAGATCCAAGTGCCTCCACCCATCGTTTGATTGATTTTAAAGACGGTTTGTCCGCCTTTATGATAAACAGTGTAAAGGGCATCAGTTGCGCTGTTGGGTAAAGATTTGTAGGAAACGTAAACAGCATAGCGCCCAGATTGGGGAATGTTAGGCTGCCATACGGCGTAAGAAGGTTTTTCTATGCTATTTTTTGAAAGAGTAATGGCTTGAACCTGACGATAGGTACCCATGCGGAATGGATTTTCTCCATCGTTATAGGTTGGTTTTGTGTGGGCAAAACCATGATCAGAAGGTGTTTGCCAGCGATTGGTTCCGGTAAGTTCAAAGTAACGGGTTTGGGGCATATCGTTGTCAACAATCACTTCGTTGACCTGGGTATCCCGCTCGCGGGGCATGAAAACAACAGCGCCTGCACTCTCGAGCATGGGCACCAAAAACGGTAAAATATAGCTTTGCGTGAAAAGGTCTTCTACTGTTTGAAAGAGACGAGGACGTTGCCACTCCCACCTGTCTAAGTTTTGGGCGTAGTAGAATCCATGGCTTTGCCAGAGCGCTATGTGGCGGTTTTGAAGTCCCTGCTCGATTTGAAAGGGTTGAGAAATCGATGTCTTGAGCGGTGGTGTCGAGACGCTTCCGCTGTTTTTTCTTGATTGTTTCTCCGTTCTAAGGGCTTCTCGATAAAATTTAGGCACCCATTGGCTAATCTCTTTTCCTCCGGAAAGAATACGCAGCTGATACGATCGATAAGGATCGGGCAACAGTTGGGCAGCCATGGTGTAAATAGTCTCCACGCGGTCACTCCTGAATGGGTATTCAGCTAAAGTAGTACTATAGGTAAGCGTGATGATCTTCTTTTGTTCATCAATTTCTGCATCAATAATCCTTAAAACGCCGGTTGCAGCAGCAATGGGCTTTAAGAATTGACCAATGGCTTGGGTAATGGGCTGGAACAGCGTGTCTCTGTACTCGGATTGAGGTTGTGAAGCTGTTTGTGCAGATGCTTGTGCGACCGGTATCGCCAACAGGAGGGAGGCGATGAGGCTTCTGATCATTGTATTCATAGGTGAAGAGGTTGGTTTCGTCTTTTTTGTTCGATAGGAAAAGCGTAGCAAAAGTAATAAAAGTTTTATGTACTTTTGTGGCTATGATGATAAAAAAGCAGATACGAAAATATTTTCCATTGATTGTTTTGACCGTAAGCATATTGCTCTATTCCTTGGCAATGTATGCGCCAAGGGTGTTGCCCTATGTTTACCCCCGTTGGATATATAGTTTGGTCTCCCAAGGTTTTTCGATCCTTTTTTCCCTTATCCCCTTTTCTTTTGCCGAGCTCATGCTGCTCCTGCTCCCGCTATGGTGCCTCTATGGCTTGGGAAAAGGTTTATACCTTTGCGTGTTACGCAGAGAGGGCGCAGGGGCTTATTGGTGTCGCCTGTGTAAAATTTCCTGGAATACAGCTTGTTATCTTTTATGTGTTTTTATTCTATTTACCGGAATCAATTACCACAGAAAGCCATTGGTCGAATATGCAGGACTAAAAGTGCAACCTGTCCTTAAAGAGGAGCTGGTGCAATTATGTATCTATTTGACCGATTTAACCAACGAAGCGGCGGAACATACAAACCGCAATCGGGACGGCCGCTTTATCCCTCAACATACTTTTAGCCAAAACCAAAGGTTAGTGAGCAACGCTTACGACTCCTTGTCAACCTTATTCCCTATCTACAAAGGACGTTATCCCTCATCCAAACCGTTGGTTTTTTCCTACTGGGTATCATATGCACACATCATGGGCTTCCTTTTTCCATTCACCTTTGAAGTCAACATCAACAAAGATATTCCCCCTTTTCTGATCCCCGCAGTAATTGCCCACGAACAAGCCCATGTACGTGGATTGATGCGGGAAGAAGAGGCCGAATACTCTCTCGTTTTGCTCGCACGCCATACCACGGATAGAGAACTCCAATACTCCTTTTACCTCTCTACCTTGATGCGCGCCATGGGCGTACTGTACCGTGCAGACGATGAACAATATTGGCAAGTAACAGAACGATTCTCTCAACTGTTAGTCAATGATTTTAATCAAAATACAAGCTATTGGCGAGCCTTCATGTCCCCTGTTGGCACAATATCCAAGAGCGTGAACGATGCTTACCTCAAAGCAAACAGTCA
>WQYK01000058.1 GCA_009781275.1 Bacteroidales bacterium
CTTTATTGAATTGCAGCGTTGCCACGATGGTTTTCTTTGGGTGATGGTACACTCGGGCAGCCGCAACTTTGGGTTGCAGGTGGCGGAGCATTACAACAAAGTGGCAAAAAAGCTGAATGCAATTTATTACTCATTGGTTGAGGTAAAGGCAGACTTGGCGTTTTTGCCTTTTGAGACCGACGAAGCGCATCTTTACTACAAAGAGATGCAGTACTGCACCCAATTTGCACTTGCCAACAGAAAACTGATGATGGAGCGTATTCAGCAGGTGGTTTCATCGGTGCTCCATGCGGTGGAGTACGAGCCGATGATCAACATTGCCCACAACTACGCGGCTTGGGAAAAACATTTTGATACAAAAGTGATTGTTCACCGTAAAGGTGCAACGTCGGCAAAGTTGGACGAAGTGGGTATTATTCCCGGCTCACAGGGGACTAAATCGTATATTGTAGAAGGACTCGGTAATCCGGAGAGCTTTATGAGTTGTTCGCACGGCGCGGGACGTGTCATGAGCCGCGCTGCTGCCATTCGCAATCTTGATTTAGAGGAGGAGAAACGTAAACTTGACGAATTGGGCATCATCCATTCAATACGTTCAAAATCGGATTTGGAGGAGGCATCATCGGCGTATAAAGATATTTCAGAAGTGATGGCTTTTCAGAAAGATTTGGTAAAGATAAAGGTAGAGCTTACTCCTTTGGCGGTCATTAAGGGATAGATCATTCAACATACGACACCATGGAATGGCAAACCAAAGTAACCCCCACACCCCTGTCTAATCGCTTTAGCTACCAGACCCCCCTACTCTGCCTGGGTTCCTGCTTTGCCGCCGAAATGGGCGCCCGCATGGCACTGTATCAGTTCCCCGTTTTGGTAAATCCATTTGGGGTTTTGTATAATCCCGCCTCCATTGCCATGGCGTTGGAGCGGCTGCATACGGGAACACCTTTTTCGCAAAACGACTTGATCTGCTCGCAAGGTCAATACGCCACACTTTGGCACCAGTACCTGCTGGCACACCCAAACCCTGATCTTTTCCTAGAATTCGCCAATCGTAACTTAGCACAGGGAGTCGACTTATTTAAACAAGCAAAAGGCGTGATTGTCAGCCTGGGGACATCATGGATTTATCGGCACAAAGCGCGAAATATGATTGCAGCCAACTGCCACAAGCTCCCTGCCGATCAATTTGACCGGCTCTTTCTCTCTCCGCAGGAGAGTGCAGCACTGCTTGCCCCATGGATAGAAGCATATCCCGACAAACAGTGGGTCATCACGTTAAGCCCTATTAGACATTGGAAAGATGGAGCGCACGGCAACCAAGTAAGCAAAGCCGCGCTGTTTATTGCCATTGAGCAGTTATGCAATCAATTTCCTAACCTCTACTACTTCCCCGCCTACGAAATCGTGATGGATGAACTGCGCGACTACCGCTTCTACGCCTCCGATATGATCCACCTTACATCTTCTACCATCGATTATATTTGGGAGCAATTTTGCGCTCACGCCATTGATCCTCAATGCCACAGTCGAATCAAAGAAGAAGAAAAACGAATCAGGAGAGAAGGACATCGCTATTTAGGCGCCACCCAATAGAGCGTCGCCGCCACCACCACAAACACCATGTTGGGCAGCCAAAGCGCTATTGCCGGCGACAAAACGTCTCCGTGCACAAACATTTCGCTAAAACGCAGAAAGAGAATATAGGTAAAGCTCAACGCAACCCCGATTCCAATATTGAGTCCAATCCCACCTCGCCTTCTTTTTGAAGAGAGCGAAACGCCCATCAAAGTGAGGATAAAGGCCGAAAAAGGAACGGCAAGGCGGGTATTTTTCTGTATCAAGGCAAATTTGACCCTGTCGTCCCCACGCATCTTTAACTTTTCGATCTCCTGATTGAGTTCAAAATAGTTCAACGCCTCCACCGCTCCCTTGCGCTGTATCAACTCTTCTGCGGTAATATCCAAAATGGTGTCCTTGGTATACCCCTGCTTTAACCGCTCCCCCTCATCATCAATATAGCGAATGTAGTAATTGTATAATTTCCAACCCATCAACGTTGAGTCCCATGAGGCTGACTCGGCAGAGAGTTTTGACACCATGCGGTTCCCCTCAAATTGCTCTAACGTAAGGCGGATGGCAGTTTTGTCCCAGTTCCTAAACGACTCCATATAGATAAAATGGTCGGGTTCCAACTGAAAATGGATATTTCGGTTAAGGTTGTGGTAACTCTTTTTCATATATTGCGCCTCAAACGCCAGACGGTTCTTGTTGGCCGGCGGAATCACAAACAGATTGAGAAGCAAACTCACCAATGCAATCACAAAAGCAGAGATAAAATAGGGCCGCATCAGCCGGTTAAAACTAAGCCCTCCCGACAACATGGCAATAATCTCGCTGGTGGCCGCTAATTTTGAGGTAAAAAAGATGACCGTAATAAACACAAACAGCGGACTAAACATATTGATAAAATAGGGAATAAAGTTGAGGTAGTAGTTGATCACAATCGCCTTTAACGGAGCCTCTTTGGCCACAAAATCGTCAATCTTTTCACTAATGTCAAATATGATGACAATCCCAATGATCAACAAAATGGCAAAAAAATAGGTCGTAATAAATTTCCTGATGATGTATCTATCTATGATGGTAATGGCTGGTTTCATCCCTTTTATAATCTCGTTTGCAATTTTTTAACCATTTTTGTTTTCCATGAGGCAAAAGTGCCTGCGGCAATCTGTTCGCGCGCTTGCTTCATCAACCACAAATAAAAGGCCAAATTGTGTTGACTGGCAATTTGGGGACCCAACATCTCTGAAGCGACGAAAAGATGGCGCAGATAAGCTTTGCTGTAAGTAGCATCCAACCACGAGCTCCCCTCAGGATCGATGGGTTCAAAAGCGGTGGCCCACTTTTGATTTCTGATATTGATTACGCCGTTAGCCGTAAACAACATTCCGTTGCGTCCGTTACGGGTAGGCATCACGCAGTCAAACATGTCTATGCCTCTCGCAATTGCCTCCAAAAGGTTCCATGGCGTCCCCACGCCCATCAAATAACGCGGCTTATCCAACGGAAGAACAGGATGCACCACCTCTATCATCTCATACATCTGCTCAGTGGGCTCGCCCACCGACAACCCTCCAATGGCGTATCCCTGACAATCCAACGCTACAGCGTACTCCGCCGCCTGCCTCCTCAAATCGGGATAGACACACCCTTGCACAATGGGAAAGAATGCCTGACTATGCCCGTATAACGGCTCTGTCTGGCGAAAACGGGCAACCCCGCGCTCCAACCATTGCTGTGTTAGATGGAGTGACTTTAGGGCATATTGATGCGTGGCGTCTCCGGGTGGACACTCATCTAAAGCCATCATGATGTCCGCGCCAATGATTCGCTGCGTATCCACTACATTTTCCGGAGTAAAGAGATGTTTTGAGCCATCAATATGCGATTGAAAGGAGCACCCCTCGGCAGAAATTTTACGATTGTCTGCCAATGAAAAGACCTGAAACCCTCCGCTATCGGTCAAAATCGGACGATCCCAGGAACAAAACCGGTGCAATCCACCGGCAGCGCGCATCACCTCCATGCCCGGACGAAGGAAGAGGTGGTAGGTGTTGCCCAAGATAATCGTTGCCTCAATATCTTCTTTTAATTCCTTATGAAGCACGCCTTTAACAGACCCAACCGTTCCCACAGGCATAAAAACAGGCGTGGGAATCGCTCCGTGATTGGTGTAGAGCACACCACAACGGGCAACAGAATCGCGATCTTGGCTTATGACCTCAAATTTCATCAATAGTTTTTTATTGAAGTGCCAAAGATAGTAATATTATAGCTACTTTTGCGCTATCTTAAACCAAACCGCCTCTAAACCCTTGACCTAATGAAACACATTACTTTTTTACTCATCGGAATCACCCTCACTCTTTTTTGCTTTCCCGTATCTGCACAAACCGCTTCTGCTCCGGACGCTCCAGCAGACACCATAGCCTTGATACTTACGGAACAGGCCCCTGTAGAACAGATTTTTGAATCGTTGCCTGAAGCCAAAAAGGAGAATCCCTACAAAGCCATTCTCACACAAAAGAATGCCCAATTTAGCTTTGGCGCCATCTTGCGCGGACTATTGGGAATCGTCGCCATTCTGTTCCTTGCATGGGTTTTTAGCCTTGACCGCAAACGCATCCACTGGCCTACCGTAGGCAAAGCGTTGCTCATACAAATGGTATTGGCCGTTTGCGTGCTTTGGGTTCCGGCCATACAAACCATCTTTGAGGTGTTGGGTAAATGCTTTGTGGTGGTGCTCGACTGGACAAGAGCCGGCTCAAATTTTCTCTTTGGCGACCTGATGGATGTCTCCAAATTTGGATTCGTTTTTGCCTTTCAGATTCTTCCCACCATTGTCTTCTTCTCTGCCCTTACCAGCCTCTTCTTCTACTTGGGCATTCTTCAGCGGGTGGTCTGGGTCATGGCGTGGCTGTTGACCAAAGCAATGAAATTATCAGGCGCAGAAAGCCTTACCACCGCTGGAAACATCTTTGTAGGACAAACAGAGGCCCCACTCATGGTAAAACCTTTTATCCCCAATATGACCAAATCGGAATTGATGCTCATTATGACCTCCGGTATGGCCACCATGGCGGGAGGCGTTTTGGCCGCCTATATTGGCATGTTGGGTGGCGGGGATCGCCTTCTTGAAATAGAGTTTGCCAAGCACCTCCTATCGGCATCGGTAATGGCAGCGCCGGGCGCAATAGCCATTGCAAAGATCCTTAAGCCCCAAACCGAGGAGATCGACAACTCCGTAGAGGTCCCCAAAGAGAAATTGGGTAAGAACGTCTTGGACGCCATCTCCAACGGAACCATCGACGGCTTAAAGTTAGCGGCCAACGTAGCAGCCATGTTGTTGGTTTTTTACGCCATGATCGCCGGATGCAACTTTATCTTCTTAAAAATCGGACAATACACCCACCTCAACCCATTGATCGCCTCATGGACAGGTGGTCAATATCAGGTACTCTCTCTCGAAATGCTACTCTCCTACATCTTTACACCCGTAATATGGCTCACAGGCGTATCGGGGGCTGACCTTGGCTTGGTGGGACGGTTACTGGGCGAAAAACTCATCATGACCGAATTTGTAGCCTATCAAAGCCTTTCCGAAATGATTCCAAACAATATGTTTTCAGAAGCCAAATCGATCATTATGGCCACCTACATCCTCTGCGGTTTTGCCAACTTTGCCTCTGTGGGCATTCAGATTGGCGGAATCGGCGGCATGGCTCCCAACAAAAGGCACATCTTGTCTGAATACGGCTTTCGTGCACTGTTGGGAGGCACTTTGGTTGCCCTTGTGTCGGCGGCTATGGTGGGGATGTTTTTATGACAATCGACAATATCCATAAACTTGAGCAACTTGTTGCCGAATATCAGCAGGCAACACGCGGGCAGGTGGACATGAGAAAATTCACCTACTACGCAATCACTTACCATTCAACCGCCATTGAAGGAAGCACCCTTACAGAGGGGCAAGTTTACAATTTGCTTGATTTGGACATACCCGCCAAAAACAAACCGTTTTCCGAGCAACAAATGGTCATTGACCACCAAAAAGCGCTTGTCTACACGCTCAACGTTGCAAAAGAAAAACAGCCCCTCACCGAGAGCTTTATTCAGGAAATCGGAGGCATGACGGTAAGAAACACCGGTAGTATCTACAATACCGCTTTAGGAACATTTGACAGCACACGAGGCGACTATCGACTTGTGAACGTTCACGCCGGAGCGCGTTATTTCCCAGATTGTAAAAAAGTGCCCACATTGATGAAAAATCTTGTAAAAGAGTTGAATGAAAAATTTACCGAGGCAAAAACTTTTGGTGAAAAATGCGAACTCGCCTTTTATGCACATTTTCATTTTGTAAGCATCCACCCCTTTGCCGACGGCAACGGCAGAACATCACGCCTGCTTATGAACTACCTTTTAACCTGTTTTGACCTGCCCATATTCTATGTATTTAAAAACAACCGGATCTCATACATTCAGGCATTGGAAAAGTCACGTAAAACAGAGAGTTTATCACCATTTTACAACTTTATGTTTGGGCAGTATAAAAAGTTTATTTTGGGTCAGAAGGTGTGAGTTCTTTTGATTATTCATTGAAAAAAATGTAATATCTCTTGTTTTTTCGTTGAAAAAAATGTAATTTTGCATAAATTTTCATTGAAAAAAATGTATCGAGAGCGAATCAAAGAGCTAAAAAAGTGGAAATTACGCAAAAATAGAAAACCACTGATTGTACAAGGAGCAAGGCAGGTGGGCAAAACTTGGCTAATACAGGAGTTTGGTAAGACCGAATACCGACAAATGGTATATGTTAATTTTGAACACGCCGTTGAACTTCAAGGTCTATTTTTACAGGATTTGAACACGCAGCGAATCATAAGTGCTTTGGAAGCATTTACGCTCAAAAAAATAACCCCTAATGACACATTGATCGTTTTTGATGAGATACAATCTGCTCCCAAAGGACTCACCTCACTAAAATATTTCTGCGAAAACGCTCCTGAGTACCACGTCATTGCTTCTGACTCTCTACTAGGTATGAATCTGCACAATAAGGTTTCATTTCCGGTAGGTAAAGTTGAATTTCTATATTTGTACCCGATGAATTTCTACGAATTTTTACTTGCTGTGGGAGAGTGGGGATTAGCAGGAATTTTGGAAAGAAAGCAGTGGGATATTCTCGACATTTTTTCAAACAAATTCAAAGAGTATCTCCGCTACTACTTTTATGTAGGCGGAATGCCGGAAGCTGTTGCCGCCTTTTCCGAAACCCGAAACTGGAAACTTGTAAGAAAAATCCAAAACGACATTTTGAACACTTACGAAAACGATTTTTCAAAACATGCCCCCAAAGAAGAGGTGCCGCGTATCAATATGGTTTGGAAGAGCATCCCCGCCCAACTTGGGAAAGAGAATAAGAAATTTATCTACGGCGTTATGCGGCAAGGAGCGCGGGCCAAAGATTTTGAGATGGCTATTCAATGGCTTGTAGATTCCGGACTGTTGCTCCAAACACACCGAATCTCTAAACCCGCCATGCCACTAATCGCTTATCACGATATTTTTACGTTCAAACTCTATTTCAATGACGTCGGCTTGCTTGCCGCAAAATCCAACTTAGAAGCAAAAACCATTATTGGCGGAAGCGAAATTTTCACAGAGTTTAAAGGCTCTCTCTCCGAACAATTTGTAATACAACAACTCACAAAACGAAAAAATATCCCCATTTACTACTGGGCAAACGACAGAAGCACTGCCGAAGTAGACTTTATTCTTCAACACGACGGCGAAATCATACCCATAGAGGTAAAAGCCACCGAAAACGTCAAAGCAAAAAGTTTCAAACTCTTCTGCGAAAAATACAACCCCACAACAGCCATCCGCACCTCACTATCCAACTACCGCAAAGAGTCGTGGCTCACCAATGTGCCTCTTTATGTGATTGGGGATTATTTTTCTGTAGAGGATGGGGAGCGCATCGAATCATAAAGGATTATTTATCAATCAAAGGTATAAATTTTAAAAACAGTCTCAAAATACTTAAAAGAATTCCAGCCTTTATGCCTTAATTGTTGGGGTGTGCTGCATTGAGGGAAGTCAAAGCCAATTCTCTGTATTATCGACAATTGAAAATCACATTAGTGAATAACCGTTCAATAAAGCTTTCATCTTTCCAAAAAATAGATATCTTAAAGCGACATAGCCATTCGAAAACCGATAAAGTTTGTGCGAACATAATCAGGACTATAGTAGGCACGACAAGCAGAACGACAGAACTGAACTTTGTGCCAAAAGCTACCACCACGCACTACGCGGCGTGTATTCATTGTAGGGCCCTGCGGGTCTACTACGGCGCTAATATCATAACCGGTATACCAATCACTACACCACTCCCATACGTTGCCATGCATATCATATAACCCCCAAGCGTTTGGAACATAACGGCCTACTGGTTTAGTATTTATGGAAGAAAAGTTGGCTTGAGAAATAGTAAGCTTATTACCAGTATGAAAAGGAGTTGACGTACTTGCACGACAAGCATATTCCCATTCTGCTTCTGTTGGCAAACGTCCACCCATCCAATCGCAATATGCTTTTGCACCATACCAAGTTACACAAACTACAGGACAGTTGGCTTTGCCGTTAGCAGGAAACCATTTGCCTCTGACATATTTAACTCCCTTATTATCACTTTTTATCAACTGTTTTTGGCCAAAATCAATAACATTTCCATAGCCGTTTGAAGGTACTTCTGTTGCATTTAAAAACAGACAGTATTGTTCATTGGTAATAGCGTTTTCAGATAGATAAAAATCACGACTTATAGTAACCTCGTGCTGGACTTCATCTCTTTTACGTCCTGACTCAGACAGAGGGCTGCCCATTATAAAAGTACCGCTTTTGATAAGCACCAGTTTTACGCCTTGTATCGTCTTGTTTTTAGGATTAGAACGGAGTTCTGAAGTTGAGGTGTTTGGGTGGTCTACGATAGGTGTTGTTGTTTCTACAATTTGCATCACAACATTATTCGCTTGTACAGCAGGGATAGAAGCTGTATCTTTAGCTGGGATAACCAAAGTGAGCAACTTCTCACAAGTTTCATATAGTTTTTTCGCATATGGATCTTTTGGATTTTTTTCCAATACGTTTTTGTAATATTCTTTTGCATCACCGTATTTCATATTATTGAAATAATTGTCGGCCACAATTATGTTTCTGAAACACTCATCCGCCTTCTGCATCTCTGCGCTCATATCCATCCCCTCAAAAGTCTGATAAAGGTTATAGTTCCGTTTTGCACATTCGTAATCGCCCTTTTCAAAGCAGTCATTGGCCAACTGCAAATAGTTCTGTCCGTTCGCCTGCCAACAGCAGAACAAAAGGAGAGATAGTAATAATTGGTTTTTGTATTGTTGCATAGTTTTAAGTTGTTGATATTCCATTGTTTGCTTGACTCTCTATCTCTTATGCAACCACAAAAAAAAGCGTAAACTGTTTGCTATGATCGCCTATTCTCGATTCCTGGCTCTGGTAAACCGTTTCCCCAAATAAGCGCAAACAATCCACGCTTGGTGAGCGTGAACCTTCGCAACTCATTCTCGGGGAAATTTACCAGATTTCATAACCCCAAAACAAAAATTTACTAAATATTACTAACATCTTGAATAATATTACATAAACATAAATAACTAATCTACCACTTTCCCATTATTTCCTTGTTTTTACCA
>WQYK01000059.1 GCA_009781275.1 Bacteroidales bacterium
CGATTGCGGCGCGCACGTAGCCTGATGTTGTACACAAGCAATCCGAGCAACAACCCTGCCGCGATCAGTCCGCCGACAAGAATGAATTGCCTTGTTTGATGTCGCTCTATTTCTGTCTGTTGACGTTCTATTTCAAGCTGTTTCTCTGCCGTTTCGTACTTTACCTGAAAATCGTTGAGTTGTTGTTGTGTGGTTTGCCTGAAAAGGGAGTCTTTGAACAGGGTGTACTCCTTAAGGTAAAAGTGCGATAATGGTTTGGACTCAATAAAGCTATACGCCTCGCTCAAATAAAGGGAGGAGTAGAGTTGAACATTCAATAACTTGTTTCTTTCTGCAATTTCAAGAGAGCGTCGGAGCGTTGTTACCGCTTCGGGAAACTTGTGTTGCGTTACCTGAGTTCGCCCGAGCGCCTGCAAAGTGGTAGCAATGTGAAAAGGGTGTCCCGTCTTTTCAAAAAAGGTGAGCGCTTTTTGGTAGCAGTTTGCTGCTTGTCCCAAACTGTCCAAGGCATAATAGACGTCTCCCATCAAGATGTTGTGAACGGCAATACGGCTTTCTCTCAAGTTGGGTGGTTCAATTTTTTCGTTGTACTGCATCGCTTCTTTTATGAGCGGCAACGACTTGGATACATCCACAAATGTGTACTCTTTTGCTAACGAAGCAAGGCGGGTGGCGTATTGCAGCGGACGATTGAGCGGACGTTCAATTTGTACGGCCTCTTCAAAATAGCGGATGGCTATGTCGGGTTTCTGCCATTGGCTATAGACCACTCCCAAGCTGTTGAGCGTGCTGCTCAACGCTTCATTATCGCCTTCGCCTTTCTCCCATTCGTAACACTTTAACAGATAGGTTACTGCATTTTCGTAATCGCCGATTCTGGCGTAGTTGTTTCCAATATTGCCGTTGAGCGAGTTAACCTCTGTTGCATCTCTGTTTTTTTCGTAATATTCGAGCGCTAACACTAAAAATTCAGTACTTCTTTTATAATCCCCCTTTTCCCACAGGTGATAGCTGCCCAGCGCAGAATGAACAGTCGCGTTTACAAAGGCTTGGTCATCGGAATTCGTTAAGGTATACAACGTGAGTATGTATTCGTTTTCGTAAGCAAATTCCAAAATTTCATTGGCTGCCTGGACACGCTTTTCGCCTCTTGAATTGGAAAATACGGTGTACAAACTGTCTAAATCCAACGCGTGCGCAGGAATAGTCGTTACTAATGACAACGACGTGAGTAAAAGTACCCATTTGATAAAATGTTTCATGGTTGATTACGCTGTTCGAATGATTTTATTTTTGAGGGCAAACTGCACCATCTCGAGGGTGCTGTTGATGCCGAGTTTGCGAAAGATATTCGATTTGTGCCAATCGACTGTTCGGATGGAGAGAAAGAGCTGGTCGGCAATCAGTTTTGCCGGAAGCCCCTGGTGACAACACTCGATAATGCGCTTCTCCTGCTCCGAGAACTCTGAACTTATTTGCATCGTTTTCTTCTTGGCAACATAGATCCGGCTGATCACTTCTGATATATCCTTTCCGTAGTACTCAAGTCCTTGTACAACTGAGCGTATAGCTTTGGCAAGGATATCGGGGTTGCTATTAATTTTGCTAATAAAACCTTCGATTCCAATCTGAAGCATCTCCTCTATCACCGATGCGGAGTTTTCTGCAGAGATGGCGAGGATCTTGAATTCTGGACGTTCGGCTTTGAGGCGGCGGGCAATGTCAACGCCTGTCATATCGGGCAGCATAATGTCGAGAAGTACCAGATCAGCGGCAATTGCGTTAAACAAGCCAAAAAAATCAGCCCCCGATTTGGCTTCGCCAACGATGGTGATGTCCGGATGACGGCTCTCTATGGCCGTTCGAATGCCCAATCGGAACAGCTCGTGGTCGTCAACTATGATAACCTTTATGTGATGCATATTGGAGTTTTGGTTAGTTCTGTTGTAGCAAAGATACAATTTTTTTTTGAAAAAACCCGTATTTCTACTGGTGCACACTTTTTTTTTGCCCCATACTTTTGCAGCGTAAATACCAAGCATCACTCATAAAACATCATTCATAACTCATAAATATTTAAACATCAATGAACAAACAAAGAAAACTCAGAGTAATGGCGGCCATAGCCGTAATGCTCGTAGCAAGCTTAAATCTACACGCACAAGTAAACCGTGCGGTACAACGCGCCACAAACAACGCCACAAACAGGGTCGTTAACAATGCAGCCAACAATGCTGCTAACGCTACCAATCAGGCAGTGAACAGCGCCATGTCCACATCAGGACAGCAGCAATCGTCATCCAACCAGTCGTCGTCCAACCAACCCGCAGCCGCTCCGGCTCAGGCATCCGCTCCGGCTCCCTCAGGCGCAGTCTATTATGTTAGCGCCAACACGGGCAACAACCAAAACGACGGCTCCAAGGGAAGTCCGTTTAAGAACCTTCAAAAAGCGATCGACGTTGCCCCCGACGGCGCTACCATCTATGTGGCAGAAGGCAACTATTATGGTCTTTTGAACAAGGGAAACATTAACGTTACCAAACCCGTACAGATTTACGGTGGTTATTCGTCCGATTTTTCTGTTCGTAATGTGCTCCAATACCTGACCATGATTCAGCCTCCCTATTCGGCCATGGGTACGGCAAGCGGACAGGGGACTGTGAATATACAGGTTAAAAAAGCCAATACCCTTGTATTGATCGACGGACTGATTTTTGAAAGAGGTCTTACGATTGCATACGACAATAAGGGAGAAGGAAGGCCGGAAGGCGTGGAATCGGCCATGGCAGCTCCGGTCACTGTGGCGGGAAAAGCCGGCCAAAATTTTGAAATAAGCGAAGCTAAGACTGTACAAACCTCAACGCTTTACTTAGACAATATTAGCTGCGATCTTACAGTCCGCAACTGCGCATTTATCAACTCGACTTTTTACGGCATTATTGGAACGGTGCAGGGTACAAACGTAAACATTACCAACTGCGTCTTTATCAACAACCGCTTTGCGGCCGTTGAAATCAACGGAGGTACGCCTACCAAATTTGCAGAAGTCAACTTTTCGTACAACACCGTCCTCTTCTCGTGGTCGCGTATGAAAGATTTTGAAGATATGGGCTATGGATTCCGTTACGGAACAAGAACCAATGGCTATGTTACCAATAATATTATTGGCTTGTCTATCTTTGGGGGATTAGACCGCGCACGTATCGACGCCGACAAAACAAGGGAGTCGCAACGCAAAAGTACCGCCGAAAACAACATCTTTTTCCTCAACAAGCAGGGTGACCTGAATCTGCCCGGAAGCGGGAAGTTTTTGAGGGTTGATGTGGCAGATTTTGGCGACGTCTACCAACTTACCTCAGTAAGCGGTAACAAAGCGATGACCGACCCTGATATTTTCAAGGGAGTTATCAACGAGCCATATCTCAAAGGATTTCTGAGCGCTTCCTACAGCGAGTCCACCGACTTTGACCGCAACTCCGCTGCAAACCAATGGAGGCAATTAGCAGGTTTGAACATGCAAGGAACAATACAATCATCTGCAACTATGTTCTTTAACAGGTATCCTTGGCGCGAAGCCCTCAAATTCTTTGGCGCTATGCAGGGGTATGGGGCGCAGGCTATTCAAAATTAAATGTCGTTCATAACCAATAAATACACAACATCATCATGAAACAAAAATATTTATACCTTTCCACAGCGTTCATTGCATTGGCGCTTGTATTTCAGGGCTGCTCCAAGGACCCTGCTAAAGATCCCGATTCGGGTAATGGGTCCACAACGCCCACAACCAAATTTGAGGTGAGTATCACCGGCCAGATCAGCCACACTACCCATACGCCCGGGCAGACCGGCACTGTAACGTTTAGTCGCTTTCCCGCTTCGGTTGCAGAATGGAAGCAGGCGCGGGAACAGATTGGCGGTGAGCCGCATGGAGCTGCGGCGCTTCAATTGATGGCCTCCGAGATGTACCGCCGCAACAGGAATATCGGCAGGGAGTGCATCGAACTCAACAACACAACAACCAATGTGACTACATGCATCACCCGCGTGAATGATATCTACGGTACCTCTTCGCCACGTCCTTATCAGATGGCCGCCTTTCTCAAGGGCGCTTCACCAGACAACGGCTATAACCCTCCTAAACCCTACACCATTGAGATGAGGGTTGCCGCCGGTCGTCCATATACTGATTTTACCGATTATCAGGCACTTTTAATTACTATTGAAGTCATTTCAAACGGACACAACTCAGGTTCTGTGCCTGTTTCTGTGCTAAAGACCCAGAGACCGGGCCAGCCGGGCGATAACGGCAAATTCTTCATCGTCTCCGAATGTTCTACTTTATATGTAAGGTGTCAAGAGGCCTCTTTTGCAAATCCATTCAAGGGACTGGATTAGAAACGTCATTGAATTCATTGAACATAAACATCTTCGACATGAATCACAATTCAATTATTTCGCTAATTTTAAGGGAGGTAACAAGATCATTCACAAACCTCCTGTTTCGAAAAGCCAATCGTTCGATCCGGAGAGCCGCTCAGCCAACCGGGCAAGCGAATCGGCCAATCCACAACGTAGAGACCAACACGGAACCTATCCGGCAAATCGATCAGCAATGAACAGGAATACCATATATATACCCGGTTTTGCTAATTCCGGTATAAAAAGTATCTTTGCCAAAATCATTACCTAATTGTAAATAACTTAAAACACAAACAAAATGAAAAAGACATTAGCTTTAGTTTTTATGGTCGGCATGCTGATGCTGATCGGATGCGGCGGCTCAGGTGGTTCCGGGAGCGGCAAAATTAAAGGAGAGACCTATTCCACTGAACTCATGAGTGTGCTTGTTCCCAATGGCTGGAAGGCATTTCCTTATTATAAGTCAGGTGGAACCGACCCACTTCCCAATACCGTGGGTATTCACAAGGGTGCAAAAACGATGTTTGAGCAAATGAGCACCCCGGGAATTGTCATCAACTATTATGAAGAGGCCAAATATGTGATGAAGCCCAACAAAGATTGGTACGAAGATGTGGTAGAGATGAAACCGTTTGCACTGGGCAACTACGAGTGGGAGGGCTTTACGGGAGTCAGTTATGGTAATCCCGTTGCCATTATATGGACAACCAATGGAGTAGAAATGTTTCAACTCAACATTTTCTTAAAAATGTACGATAAAGAGATTGCCTACGAGGATGCGGATGTACAGGCTATTATAGCAAGTGTTTCGATCCCGTAAGGAGTTGCTCCCGATATGCAAAGGGCACTTTTGATTATTTTAAGCGCGGCGCTGTTTGGAATCTACGGATTGCCTTGTGCCGCGCTCCCTTTGGAAAAACGATACGTTTTTAACAACACCGACCTGTTGACCCAAAGTGAGCATGAAGAGCTGAACAACCGTGCACGCGCCATCAGCGAGAAGCACCAGCTAAACGTAGGCTTCTACCTGTCAAAACGCGATTATGCTCCCGACGAGACGTTGTACGGATATGTGTGGAATTTTTACGAGGAAAATCTTGGCAAGGAGTCGAATGGTTTTATGTGCGCTTATGATTTAAACCGTAAATCATGGGTGATGTATTACAACAATTTTAGGACGCGTACGGTTGTTCCGCAGGAAAAGAAAGATGATTTTTGGAAGGTGTTCCAGTCAGATGGCCATTGGACAACGTATTACAACGGCATTTCGGACTATCTGGACGCCGTTGACAGTTATCTAACCAAAGTAAAAGCGCAAAGACAACTCAAACAGATTACTTTTGCGCACAACTTTATTTTTGAATATGTTGGATACATTGCAGGCATCTTGTTCCTGCTTTTGATTGCCATGACCATCCTCTCAAAATTGTGGAGCATCCCCAAAAAGAGGTTCATCAGCATAGGCGTTCAGAAACGGCGAAACAACTACCGCACGATGACCATGCTGGCGCTATTTCCGTGTATGGTTTTTTTTCTGTCGATGCTCACTTCACTCATCTACACATCCATCAGATACAACGAGAACATTGACACTTCGCTCATTGAACTGAAAAGCGTCATTATAGGCTTTCTGTTTTGTTTGGTTTGGCTTGTGGTTGCTTACAGGGTACATGAGAAGTTGATTCGCGCTGCCACAGGCGCAAAATCGTTGGAACGTCGTGACAATATGCGGGTCTATAATTTGGTGGAGAACCTCTGCATGGCCGTCAATATGCCAATGCCCAAAATAGATGTCATAGAAGATAACTCGCTGAATGCTTTCGCAAGCGGTATCAACATAAAAACCTACACAATCACCCTTTCGAGAGGTCTTATCGACAAGTTGGACGATTCGGAGTTAGAAGCCGTCATTGCCCACGAACTGACACACATCAAAAACAATGACGCCAAGGTGATGATTGTCTCCATTATCTTTGTAGGTATCTTCTCTTTTCTGGGTCAAGCGTCCATATTGCTCTTGCTCTCAAAATTTATCTGGAGGTCAAAAGCGCTCCCTGTCGCGATTTTTATCATCATGTTTGGCCTCTTTGTCATCATTCCCGGTTACTTGATTACCCTACTCATGCGCTCGTCCATCTCCCGCAAGCGGGAGTATATGGCCGACGCCGGTGGCGCAGAGATGACCCGCAATCCCTTGGCATTGGCGGCGGCGCTCCGCAAAATATCCGCCGACCCCCATATTGAAGCCGTAGAACGAAAAGACGTCGCCCAGCTATTTATCCATAACCCGCGTGTACAGAAAGAGAAATCCAAAGGTCTCTTTGCCACCCATCCGCCGATTGAGAAAAGAATTCAAATATTAGAACAATTTTAATTTAAAAAATCAAAAAATATGTTTAACGCAAAACAACTACTGAACCAATTGGTTCAAACAAAACAAAGTGCAAACTTAGGTGGACTGTTGAGCAATCCGGCTGTTACCGGAGCGCTTGGTGGCGTGGGCGGCGGTCTTTTGACCGGAATGTTGCTTAACAGCAGGAACAGTGGCAAAATAGCCGGTGGCATTGGAGCTGCGGCGCTTGGGGGCGTGGCGCTCAATGTCTATAAAAATTGGCAGGCAAATAAAAACGTGCCGCAAAAACAACAACAGCCGCAGCCGTCAAAGAACAACGCTCTCGATTTTGACTCCATGCCTGCAGCCAAACAGGATGAGCACAGCAAAGCGATGCTGGCAGCAATCATTGCCACTGCAAAAGCGGACGGGCAATTTGACGAACGCGAACGAAAACTCATCCGGGAAGAGACCGACAAACTCAACGACCCCCAAGCGTCTGCATGGGTACAACAAGAAGTCAATAAACCTCTTGATGTAAAATATGTAGCAGGTTTGGCCACTTCAGAAGAGATGGCTTCAGAGATTTATTATGCAAGCTTAATGGCTGCCGATCGTCAAAATCAACTTGATGTGAGATATTTAGAGTCGCTGGCTAAAGAGTTGAAGTTGGATCCGCAGTTGAAACTGGAGATTGAGCAGCAGTTAATGTAGAATTTTTGGAAAAAAAAGCGTACTTTTGCGCAGTTCAATTGCGTTTTATCAAGATAAAATGAAGTGCGACTTATGTATATCAGATTTTTACAATTAGACGAGACGGCTGAAGATTCTCTGTTTCTGTGGGGTGCAAGACAAACAGGCAAGAGCACATTGCTTAGATCATTATTTTCTAATGTTCGCCGATACGATTTGCTGAACAGCGAAGAATTTGAACGTCTTTTTCGTAATCCCGCACTATTGCGCGAGGAGTTGAAAAATGCCGATTCGCGTGATTTGGTTATCATTGACGAGGTGCAAAAAATTCCTCAACTTTTGGATGAAGTGCATTGGTTGATGAGTAATAAAAACATCCGTTTTGTACTTTGTGGCTCGAGTGCACGGAAACTGATTCGATGCGGCGCAAATCTTTTGGGCGGCAGAGCGTTGCGCACAGTAATGTATCCGCTTGTGAGCGCAGAAATTCCTGATTTTGATTTGCACAAAGCCATTCATAACGGCATGTTGCCGCGACACTATACGGCGAATAATCCGCATCGCCGACTACAAGCCTACATCGGCGACTACTTGAACGAAGAGATACGCGCCGAAGCCTTATCGCGTAATTTGCTTACATTCACGCGCTTTATGGAAGTCGCTGCTCAATGTAGCGGAGAGATGATTGTCTACAAGAATATTGCGCAAGATTGTGGTGTAAGCGCCAATACCGTAAAAGAGTATTTCAATATTCTGGAACAAACAATGATAGGCTACCTGATACCGGGCTTTAGGGCTACTGCCAAGCGTAGGGCAATTTCAGCGCCAAAATTTTACTATTTTGACATCGGTATTGTCAATTATCTGCTCAAGCGTAACAAAATGGTACAGGGTACAGAAGCTTTTGGACATGCACTTGAACATCTTATCATGCAAGAGATCATTGCCTATTTAGGCTATAGCCATTCGATCGAAAAGTTAGCCTATTGGCGAACCTCAGGAGGTTATGAAGTCGATTGTATTATTGGTAACGGGAGCATTGCCATTGAAATAAAGTCGTGTGACGAAGTTAAAACACGTCACATCAAAGGATTAAAGGCATTTAAAGAGGAATATCCCAATGCGCGGCTTATTATTGTTACAATGGACAAATACAAGCGCACCATGAACGATGTTGAAGTTTTTCCCGCAACTGTTTTTTTAACAGAACTTTGGAAAGGAATGATCATCACAAGTTCAGATTTTTCTGATGCGTCCCGAACCGGTAATAGATGAGTCAATTTTTGGCTCGCCACGATAATTTATTCTCCCTGAGCCGGAAATGTTTGCTTTCAGGTTGTCGTCAACCCATATATTGGCAACCCCCGAACCGCTGATGGTAACAGTCGCTCTTTTGATGTTAAAGTCGGCGCTATCGAATTTTCCGGAGCCGGAGATAGTAATATGGGCGTCCTTGGCAACGCCGTCAATCGCTATTTTTCCCGAACCTGTTATTTTCGCAGTAAAACTATTACATTCGACTGTGCCATACATTTTTCCCGAACCTGACAAAGAGACTTCCTTTACGGTTGGACTATAAACCTCTACAATAAATTTAGTAAAAATAGAGGAGTGGCCTCTTTTGGGGCGTATATGCAGCGTATTGTTTCTAACGAATACCTCCGCAAATTCCTCGAGATTAGAGTCCACCGTAATGACGGTTCTGTATTCGTCGCTCGCATAAAAATGGACTTCGGCGCTACTCTCGCAATTAATTTTTTCAAACGCC
>WQYK01000060.1 GCA_009781275.1 Bacteroidales bacterium
CGCTTGTCCTACCTGACCCTTGCCTGTAAAAATGAAAAAGTGGCTCAGGCGCTGGCAAAAGCGTTTTCTTGCAGCTTTATGAAAACAGCCACGGCAACAGATATCTACGGAGTGGAGTATTCGGTGGTGCTCAAGAACATCTACGCAGTGGCCGCCGGTGTTTGCCACGCATTGGGTTATGGAGACAACTTTGCAGCGGTTTTGATTACCAACGCCTACCACGAGATGAAGGATTTCTTAAACGAGACCCATCCCGTTAAAAACCGAGACGCCGCACGCCCCGCCTATTTAGGAGATCTCTTAGTCACCTGCTATTCACAGTTTAGCCGCAACAGAACTTTTGGGAGTTTGATTGGAAAAGGCTATTCGGTTCATGCGGTAAAGGCAGAGATGAATATGGTGGCAGAGGGCTATTGGGGCGCTCGCTGCATCTTTGAAGTGAATAAAAAGCACAAAGTACAGATGCCGATCGCAGAAGCCATGTACGCGATTTTACACGAAAAGCAGAACGCCGCCACCGTAATGCGACGTTTGACAGAAAAAATACGTTAATATGAACACCATTACGATTGACCTCAAGGCAGCAAAGCCCTTTGTTTCAGACATCGATTTTGAGAGAGAGCGTTTGTTTGCGCTGGAGGCATTAAAGAGATTAACGGCAGGAACAGGCCTCGGAAACGACTTCTTGGGATGGTTGCACCTGCCTCAAATAAGTAAAGAGGAGCTTGACGGCATCAGGGAGGCTGCCAAAGCGTTGTCCGTTGGTATGGATACGGTGGTGGTGGTTGGAATTGGCGGCTCTTATCTGGGAGCAAAGGCCGTTATTGAGGCGTTATCGCATAGCTTTGACGCTTTGTTGCCCCATCGAAAGAGCCCTTTGGTCCTTTTTGCCGGCCACCATTTGAGCGAGGACTATATGTCTGAATTGCTCGAGTTGATGCAATACCGCTCCTGTGCCTGCATCGTGATTTCCAAGTCGGGCACTACCATTGAACCCGCCATTGCCTTTAGACAGATTAAGAAGCATATCGAAGATAAATACGGCATAGAGGAGGCAAAGCGCAGGATCGTGGCGATTACAGACGCCCGTAAAGGCGCACTAAAACAACTGGCCAATCGTCAGGGATACCGCACTTTTGTGATTCCGGATGATGTGGGCGGACGTTTTTCGGTATTGACAGCGGTAGGTCTGCTTCCGATGGCCGTTGCAGGAGTCGATATCGAGGCGCTGATCGAGGGGGCGCGCATGCAAATGGCGAAGAGCCTGAACATCAGCATAGAAAACCCCTCTGTGGTTTATGCAGCCATCCGCAACGTTCTCTATCGGCAAGGAAAGAAAATCGAGCTATTGGCCAATTACCATCCCAAACTCCACTCCGTTACAGAGTGGTGGAAGCAGCTCTACGGCGAGAGCGAGGGAAAAGAGGGCGTGGGAATCTTTCCCGCCGGAGTCGACTTTACCACCGACCTCCACTCCATGGGACAATACATACAGGATGGACAACGCATCTTGATGGAGACGGTACTTAGCGTAGCCCAACCTGAGCGCACCCTTTGCATTGAGGCCGATCCGTTGGATATGGATGGGTTAAACTATTTGAGTGGAAGACGAATAGACGAATGCAACAAAATGGCGGAACTGGGCGTCCGCATGGCCCACGTTGACGGCGGCGTCCCCAACATCCGGATCGAAATCCCCCGCCTTGACGCATACAGCTTAGGCGCGCTGCTCTACTTTTTTGAAGCCGCCTGCGGAATCAGCGGCTACATGTTAGGCGTCAACCCCTTTGACCAGCCCGGAGTTGAGGCGTATAAGAAGAATATGTTTGCGTTGTTAAAGCCATGATTCGCCGTATTATTCATACTATTTTTTTTGCCCTGCTACCAGCTCTTGCTTTTGCACAACGTAGCCTGCCGGACAGCTTGGCATTGGCTTTCCACAATCAGTTAGAGATCTTTCCACAGGAAAAAATCTATGTTCACACCGACAAACCTTACTACATCTCCGGCGAAAAGATTTGGTTTAGGGCCTACCTTGTAGATGCCGTTACCCATATACCCAGTCCTGTAAGCCGGTATGTATATGTTGAATTGATCAATCCTTTGGATTCGGTGGTAACCCGCGTAAAGATACGCGAAGTCGA
This sequence comes from Bacteroidales bacterium, assembly GCA_009781275.1. Taxonomy (GTDB): domain Bacteria; phylum Bacteroidota; class Bacteroidia; order Bacteroidales; family UBA932; genus WRBG01. The sequence continues at coordinate 2,145 of WQYK01000060.1, forward strand.
GGAAGCCTATTACGGCCACTTGCCGATTCCCAACGATGTGCCACAGGGCGACTACACCTTACGCGCCTATACCACCTTTATGCGGAGTATTGACGAAGACTACTTCTTTACCAAAACCATTCACATAGGCGACCCTCAAGCCAGAACCGTTCATACCGAGACACAGTTTTTCTTTGAATCTGCCCGCAGGGTGAATGCCGCATTTAGATTTTCACAAGCGACCACTTCCGAACCTTATATTCCCAAGTCGGTTAAAGTGATCGTAAACGAAGGAAGACCCATGAACCTGAATGTGGAAGATGACGGAACAGCAACGATCAATTTTAATTTGAGGGCAGATTCGCGCCAAAGAGTCCTGCTCTTGGAAATAACAACAGAGAGGAATCTTTATCGTCAATTTATCCCGATTCCCACTCCTGAGGACGATTTTGATGTCAGTTTTTATCCCGAAGGCGGATCTCTGATGCTGGGTACGGCGGGCAGAATCGCTTTCAAAGCGATGAAATCCAACGGTCAGGCCACAACAATTGCCGGAGTCATATACAGTCAATCGGGTTCCCAGGTGGGAACACTTCAGTCGGGTCATCTGGGTATGGGAAGTTTTATGCTTCTACCTCAAAAAGGGGAACGCTATTATGCCCTATGTGAAAACGACATGGGTCAAACAAAACGCTTTGAGTTGCCGGTCGCTCTTGACAACGGATATGCACTCTCCGCTACTCAGTGGAGGGGAAACCTTAATGTTTCGGTAATAAAACCAGAAGGTGTGAACTTCAACGATGATCTCTACCTCCTTGGCCATACCCGCGGTATCCTGCACTTTATCGACCTTTGTGATCATCAAACCGGTTTAATGAGCATACCGATTGATCTCTTTCCGTCTGGCGTATTGCACCTGGTATTGTTTGACTCACGCCTTAAACCGGTCAGTGAACGATTGGTGTTCATCAATAATAACGATCAGGCGCAGGCAGCTTATCAGGCTGACAAGGAGAGCTACACAGCTCGTTCATTGGTTAAGAATCGAGTAACGATCACCGACCCAAAGGGGCAACCGCTTACAGGCAGTTTCTCGGTTTCGGTCACCTCCGACCGCGAAGTATCTACTGACTCCACGACCAATATTTTGACCCAACTATTGCTGACCTCTGACCTGAAAGGCTATATCCAAAATCCCGCTTACTACTTTCAAGATTCCAGAGAGTCAGCTAATTCCTTGGATCTATTAATGCTAACTCAAGGTTGGCGACGCTACAACATGGCGGGGCTTGCACAGGGGCGTTTTACCGAGCCCTCATTTCCTGTGGAGTTGGGTTCTGAGGTTTCAGGAAGTGTCAAAACAATTTGGGGTAGAGCCGCTAAAGATGTCGAAGTAATGATTGCCTCTCTTGATAGAGGCTACTTCAATACCGTATCAACAGACAGTATGGGGCGCTTTCAGTTGTCCAAAGGAGATTTTTGGGACAGTACAAGGTATGTAGTGAGCATCGAACAAAAAAGGGGATTGCCAAAGATGGAATTGATTTTGGACGAAGACACTTTTCCCAAGCGGACATTATCAGTCGTTTTACCGACCGAAGTGAACAAGGATATATTTTCTCAATTCGCTGACAAAGCGGAGCGTCAATATTTAGATGAGGGAGGCATTAGGGTTGTCCTATTGCCTGCTGCTGTAGCTATCGCTGACCAAAAAAGCTCTCGCTACCAATCCCATTTATATAATCCGCCCTCTCGCAACTACACGCTCATGGAGGATCAGCTGGATAAATTACTGGGAATGAGAATGCATGAGGCATTGAGACTGATTCCTGGTGTTCGGATCGTGAACTTGGGTGTAGACCAACTCATCCTCCTCCGCTATCGTCCATTATCTCGCGGAGAAACCATGGAGGACAGACTGCCTTTGGTGCTGCTTAATGATATGCCTATGCCTTATAATGTAATGGATATGATCAGTATGTCCGATATTGCACGAATAGATGTCATACTACCAGGTACCTCTTCTTCTATTTTTGGCCCGATGGGTTATAACGGAGTGATTTCAATATTTCTCAAAGACGGCCGTAGTCTGGGTGGTGTTGACAATGATCAATTGCCACATATAAAACCATTTTTATCGTTGGGTTACCAACAGCCTGTAGAGTTTTATGCCCCCAAATACGAGACCGATGCACAACGCTTCAACGGAAAACCCGATCTACGCACCACCATCCACTGGCAACCGGTGGTACAGACCAACAGTTTGGGCGTAGCCTCTTTTGAATATTATACCGCCGATGAATCGACTTCCTACACTCTGATTATAGAAGGCCTAGCGGACAACGGCAGCATTATCTACCTGAAAAGAAAAATGAGGAGAGGCGAGTGACGCACAACATTTAATCAGCACAGATTATTCTCTCACATATTTATAGAGACTGCCGTAATGATAATCGTTCTGTATATCGTTGGTTACCATTTTTTGAAGTTCTTCCACTACGTCGTATTGTGCGCCCATCATCATGTTCATGAAAAGTAAACATGAGTATTGCCCAAAAGCGGTCTGTATCTCCCACCAAGTTTCATCACCATCATCCTCCCAGTTACTATCAAGATTAGCGGTAAGCGTCCAAACAATGCCGATTTTACCGGAAGCATCACATAAGTATGCCCAAGCAAATTGGTAGTACTCAATTTCATAGCGATCAAACACGTCATCGACGTAAACCTCATATTCTTTCTCTAAGTTGGCCGTATTGCCACCCATTGTATAGAGATTAGAAAGATGAACGCCGGCAGTTGACGTTGTAATTGCGTTGGCAGAAAGTGTAACAGCACCGTCAGGAACAATACCTTGGAGATTACCATCTTGATCAAAAAAGGTCGTCACCCAATCACCATTCGTAAATCGGAATATTTGAGCAATCTCTTGTATTGTAGGCTCTTCCGGCTCAACTTCCTGCGTCACCGTGATTGTTTGCTCCTGGCCGTTAGAGTGAATGGTGATAATCGCCGTGCGGATATCCGAAAGGGCGCTTGAGCGGGTCATCAACGGCGCGGGGCTGCTTCCGCCCATTTCGCCCGTAACAGTAACCGTAAGTGTAAACGTACCGGCAGGGCCATTGTCAGGGCTTACCGTACACCAAGGCTGGTTGCTGGAGGCCGTCCACGGATAGTTACAGTGAATGACAATCTCGATGGAGCTGCCACCCTCATCAAATTGGAGGGGCGTATCAATGGTGATTGAAATGGTTACAGGTGCATCAGGGCTGCATTGACTGAACATCAATCCAAAGAAGAGGACAAAAAGACCAAAAAATCGTTTTTTCATATAGTTTTTCTTTATAGTTATATAAGCACAAAGATAGAAAAAAAGTTTACACCACCCGCACCCCCATCTCCTTCATCTGCGCCAGCGCCTGCTTATGCCCCTCTAAGGTAACGTAGGCAAGTCCTTCTTGCAGCACCTCAACCTGAAATCCGTCTTTAATCAACTCTGAAACGGTTTCATAAACGCAAAATTCTGTGGCAATTCCGCTGATTAAAACGGTTTTCTCTCGGCCAATTGTCTCTCTCAATGTTTTGCCTGAGTGGTGGCAAACAGCATGGTATCCCGAATACTCTTCCTGATCGGCGTCGCGCCCTTTCTCAAAAATGTTCTCACTGATACGGGGGCGCTGATGGGAACGTTGAATTCGGGTGTATAGAGCAAGGTCAATGGCTTGTCCAAAGCTGTGTTTGACGCAGTGAATTGGCCAGGGGCCGCCCTGATCCATAAAGGAACAATGGTTAATAGGGTGTGCATCGCATACATAGAGCACCACCTCCTGAGGATGTGCATTGATACGTTCAATAATCCTTGAGACGGCCTCCTGGGCATGAAGGCACGCCATACTTCCGGAAATAAAGTCGTTGAGCACGTCCACCACAATGTGGACACGGCGGATTCCGCTATCTGGGATTAAGTTCTCGCTGGATATCATAAAGCAATTTGGTTTTTAAATTGTAGAGGTCATCAGAGATGTTCACTTTGTGAAAATGGGGATTGATGATGCGCCTCTCAGTGGGGTTTAAGTGCATAAGATTATCTAAGTAGTAGGCTCGTTTTTGGTGTATGGTTGGTTCCGGTGCAACGACCTCTCCTCCTTGCATCATCTTTTTTTGTAAGATTTTATAGGTATAACTACCTTCGGGATAAAAGGTTTGCTTGGTCGCATCCGATTCTGCCCTTAGTACAATGCCTTGTCCGGACTCAATTGCTTGACTCATACCATCGCGGAACAAGCATGTTACGTCAGCCTTGTACTCACCTTTTTGAATAATCCGATAGGTTTGCTGAAACCCCGGGTTGATCACTTTTCCCTTGTCTTCTGATCGTTTTAGCACGGGTTCGTCGCCTACCTGTACCAGTTTATAGACGTTGCCAAAACAGGGATTGTGTTTGCTGGTGGCAATGGTGTCGCCCACCCCATAATAGTCAATGGCGGCGTGCTGTCTCTCTAAATCGGCAATTAAATATTCATCTAAAGAGTTACTTACCGTTATTTTACAAGCAGTAAGACCGGCTGCATCCAGGAGCTTGCGGCACTCAACAGAGAGATAAGCCAAGTCCCCGCTGTCTAACCTGATTCCGTAAATTGGCATATAGGAGTCGTTGATTCCGCAATTCTGAAAAGCGGCAATGGCGTGGTGAATCCCCGAACGGAGCGTGTCGTAGGTGTCAAGAAGCAAAATAAGTGGTTCTCCAATGTGGCTCCTTATGTAGGTTTCAAAAGCTAACTGTTCTGTTTTAGGTGTACAGCCAAAGGCAGTTACAAAGCTATGCGCCATTGTGCCGGTGCAGGGAACGTCAAAATTGACCTTACCTAGGATGTTGGACGAGTTGGAGCAGCCGCCAATATAGGCAGCCTTTGCCCCATGCTCCGCAGCCCATAGTCCGTGCGCCCTGCGCGAACCAAATTCACTGACCGGCTTGCCGGTGCTCCGGGTCACACGCGAGGCTTTGGTGGCAACGCCCATCTGATGGTTCAGGATAGAGAGCATAGGGGTCTCCAAAACCTGAGCCTCAATGAGTGGCGCCTTTACAATCATCACAGGTTGACCGGGAAAAGCGATCTCCCCCTCCTCCATGGCCCAGATGGATCCGGTAAATCGGATGTTGGAGAGCCACTCCCTAAACGGTGCGTAAGAAGGCCCCGGTAAAAAGATTTCAAAGAAAGATGATGGTTGATTACCCAAAGCTTTTGCCACTGCTATGGCGTCCCGGGTACCGCTCACCACCGCCCAGTTGTTCTTATCAGGCGCCTCTCTAAAAAAGAGGTTGAATATGGCCTCTCTGGTATACAAGCCGCACTCAAAAAAAGTTTTGCTCATGGTGTATTGATATTTGTCTGAGCAAAAGGAATTTTGATTCATGTTCCAAAAAATTAACAGAGCAAAGTTAACTTATTTTTGGGAACCGTGCAGCGTTTTGCCTTTTTGTTGCATCTATAAGAAAAACTTATTCGATTATACGATGAAATCCAAAATCACACTGGCTATTGTCGCCTCGCTTTTTATGGGGACGCTTGCTGCCCAAACAAGCAATGCAGAGAATCAATTATCAACAAATTACAAACCCAACCATTTGTTGTTTAGTCCTTTTTATTTTGTTGACGGAACTTTTATGCTCACCTACGAACGTATTTTCGCTTCAAGCTCATTGAGGGTGACTCCCTCGATCAAGCTCCAGAATCTAAGCGACGAGTTTTATACCCAAAGAGAGGGATGGGGTATAGATGTGGGTTACAAGTTCTTTCTTACCCAAAGACCCAAAAGAGGTATCTTTTACTTAGGACCTTACGCCCTGTACAAAAACATTAACGTTAAGGAATCGGGAAAATCACTTGAGAGCTCTTTTGTGCAAGACATTTCAGATACCTACAATATCATGGGTTTGGGAGTAGATACAGGAGTTAAGTTTATCTTTGGCCGATTTACCATGGACATCTCCATTGGAGGCGGCATACGTTATGCCTTTATAGATGGATATACATTCAAAAACTCGGGATCGGATTGGTATGATGTTGACTACAAAGGGATCGTCCCCAGAGGGAACCTCTCTGTGGGAATCGCGTTTTAAGAGGGAGTCGGTAGGGGCGATCGTTTAGGCTTTATCGTTACTACCCAGCACGTTCAAAATCTTATGTTTGTAGAGCTCCTGCAGCTTGCTGCGGGCAGGGCCTAAGTATTTACGCGGATCAAACTCCTCAGGTTTTTCTGCAAAGGTTTTACGAACGGCAGCAGTCATGGCTAAGCGGCCGTCGCTGTCGATGTTGATTTTGCACACCGCTGACTTGGCGGCGGCGCGAAGTTGCTCTTCCGGAATTCCAATAGAGTCTTTGAGTTTTCCGCCAAATTGATTAATTTCTGCCACAATGTCTTGCGGAACGCTCGAGGCGCCATGGAGCACGATGGGAAATCCGGGAATACGGCGCTCGATTTCGGCAAGGATGTCGAGCCTGATCTCGGCCTTTTGTCCGGGCTTAAATTTAAAAGCGCCGTGAGAGGTGCCAATCGAGATGGCTAAAGAGTCGACTCCGGTTCTCTTTACAAAGTCTTCAACTTCATCGGGTTCAGTATAGGTGTGGTGCTCCGCCGACACATCATCTTCTACACCGGCCAATACGCCCAACTCACCCTCCACGGTCACATCGTATTGGTGTGCAAACTCCACCACTTTTTTGGTCAGGGCTACGTTCTCTTCGTAAGGGAGGTGGGAGCCGTCAATCATCACAGAAGAGAATCCCGATTCGATGCACGATTTGCAAAGTTCAAAAGAGTCGCCATGGTCTAAGTGGAGCACAATGGGAATTTGGCAGCCCAACTCCTTGGCATACTCCACAGCGCCCTGAGCCATATAGCGCAGCAGCGTTTGGTTGGCATATTTACGC
>WQYK01000061.1 GCA_009781275.1 Bacteroidales bacterium
GCAATCCATACGGTACTGCCCGACATGTGAGAGGGATAGGCAAAGAAGAGAAAGGCGCGTGCAATGAGGGCGGGGTTCCAAATGTTCATGCCTGTACCGCCAAATACCTCCTTGCCAATGATTACGGCAAAGGCAACGGCTAAGGCCAACATCCAGAGCGGCACATCGGGCGGCATAATCAGGGGAATCAACATCCCTGTCACTAAATAGCCCTCGTTCACCTCGTGTCCGCGAATCTGGGCGGATGCAAATTCAATCCCCAATCCCACTATATAAGAGACTAATACCAGTGGTATCACTTTGAGAAAACCGTACCAGCACGTCATAATAAACCCGGGGTTGGTTCCGGTGGAGAGGAAGTGTTGATATCCCACATTCCACATTCCAAAGAGCAGGGCGGGCATTAGGGCTATAATCACCACGGTCATGATCCGTTTGAGGTCGATGGCGTCGCGTACGTGGCTCCCTTTGCGGGTGACGCGGCAGGGCACGTATAGAAACGATTCAAAAGCCTCAAAGGTGGAGTACAAAAAAGAGAGCTTTCCCCCCTTACTAAAGGTGGGCCTTACTTTATGAATGATATCGAGTAACAACTTCATAATCGGAGTTATATTAAGACATTTCTTTAATCATCAAATCAATACCGTTGGCAATAATCTCCTGAATATCGATTTTGGACGGACAGACAAATTCGCAGAGGGCAAAGTCCTCTTCGATCACTTCGTAAATTCCCAACGCCTCCATTTTCTCGATCTCTCCGGCTAAAATCGCTTTGAGCAGGTAGACGGGGTAGATGTCCATGGGCAACACTTTGGCATATTCGTCGGCCATGACAAATGCGCGCTCTCCGCCGTTGGTATTGGTATCCAAGGGGTATCTCTTTTTGGGAAAAAGCCAGGAAAGGTAGGAGCGACTCACGCTAAATGTTTTGGTTCTAAAGACTTTGACCCAGCCCAAAAATTCGGGATGGTCGCGTTCGGGCAAAAGGGTGATTTGGTGGTGGTAAAATCCCAATGCGCCGTTATAGCCCACGTTATCGCCGGTGAGGCAGTTTCCGCTGACGTAGCGCACTTTGGGTTTAAAAGCTCCGATCTGCGGGATGATGCAAAGGGGCGACCCGGGGATCATCGTAAAGTAACACGGTCTGACGGCTGCGGGGCCTGTAAGGGCTACGATTTTACTAAAGTCTAACTTGCCTTTACCAAAGAGTCGCCCAATGATCACTACTGATTGAGGGTCAATGGTCCAAACCACCTCTCCTTTGGAGATGGGGGCAATGTGGTGGATCTGGACTCCTACGTTGCCTGCGGGATGCCTTCCCTTAAAGACGTGGGTATGAACATTGTTTACCTTGCGCAGGACGCTTGTTTGGGGGGTGTGGTGGGGGATGCTCCAGTGGATGTTGCCGGGGGCGAGTTGGTGAAGCGTGTCGATACCGCGTTGTAAATCGTCCTCTTGTCCTGTTAGGATGTAGTCGAGGTCGGGGGCCAGCGGAGCTGAGTCAAAGGCGGAGATAAAAATGGCTTTGGGGGTATCGTCAGGGTTGGCAATGATGCCGTAGGGGCGTTGTTTGAGCATGGGCCAAAGGCCGGTTTGCAGGAGGGTTTCAACAATTTGCGCTCGCGATAGGGTGCTGGGGTCCCCGCAGAGGACGCCGGGTTCCCCTGCGGAGACCCCGGAGGGGGCTCCTTCGGGGATGACGTCGATCCTAATTTCGAGAATCTTCCTCTTCTCTCCCCGCACAACGGCGCTAACTACGCCCCCAAGAGGAGCGGTAAAGAGTATGTTCGGACGATTTTTATCGGTATAGACAGGCGCTCCCGCCACTACCACATCGCCCTCTTTTACCAGCAGTTTAGGAGTAACCCCCTTAAAATCGGATGGTTTTAGAGCAATCACATGGGGTTGCGGCGCTTCTGCCCATATTTTGGGAAGATCTTCCTCTATGGGAATATCGAGTCCTCGTTTGAGCTTAATTACAGGTGGCATAACTGACTTATAAATGAAATGCAAAGATACACATTTACCGACGAAAAAAAAAGCCACCGCAAGGCGATGACTTTTGAATGGGTATGAAATGGATGATTAATCCGGGGTTCTTGGGGTAAGTGTATAATGAACGTCGTAATCTAATACTATTCCGCTTGTAGTAGTGGCCCTAAGTGTTGCTTTGAAGTTTATGTCGACGCCTTTATTCCAGAAAAGCAGGCCATAATGAATGCGTGTGAAATCCGTGCCGTCGTACCCGTCGTAGCAAGTAAAAACTGGATGGAGCCCAAATCCGCCCTCAACACCGAAGATCATCCAGTCGGGGTTAGTAAGGTCCAAAACGGGAATAGAGTGACTCCAACCGACTAAACTTACACTCTTGTCATAATCGCTTACATACAAGGGGAGACTGGGGTCCGTAGGGTCAAGTAAGAGAATCCCAACGGCATTTGGAAAAAAGGGAGGCCAGAAACCATGTGTATACCAGACGCCAAATGGGCGGCCCACAGCGGGATTGTCAACATAAGCCCAGTCGCCACCATACATACTGAACCCCCCTAAGACAACATTCGCATATTGCGACATTTCCTCATTTAAAAGGAGTTTGGCAGCTTCAAAAACGGAACCGTATCCCTCTTGGGTGATGGTTATTTCAACAGTGTTTCCGGTTCCATACTCCTCAATTTCTATGACATAGATGCAGTCATCCAAATCTTCCAGTTCGTCTATCTCAACCTTAAGAGTTCCCGGAGAGGGATCCAAATGAACCGATCCCGCCGCCGGATTTGATACCGATTTGACCGTGGCGATCCAGGAAAAGTCAGAGGTAACTTGGATGTCAAAAGTCATGTATTTGAGGAGGGGATTGCCGGGGTCAATGTAGAGACCCATTACATCAAAGTCCGCCGTATCCAAATCAACACCAGGGGGCGCCGCTTGCTTTTGCACGGCAGGTACGGTAATCATATCTCCGTTGGAAGCTTTAAGGGTGATGGAACCGGGGCGATCTGCGCCGGTGTAGTTTGGTTTTGCTTTTGGATCTAAGGTGGTAAAGGGGTCGGCAAGCCATGACGAGCCATCAATCATGGTGTAAGTCAATCCTAAGGGAATAGTTACAGGATCGTTTGTGCACGCTCCTACAGCGTCAAATTCGTAATCTCCGGTAACAACAAAAACGCTGGGCACACAGCAGTCATAACTGGTACAGTTAAACAAAGTAACTCCGCTGACAGCTAATAGCAAGAAAAACATTCTTTTCATAAAAAACGGATTTTGGTTAATAAATATTACAACTTACAAAAGTAGTAAAAAATATTTATTTGACAAACAAATATTTAAAAATCTTTCATTTTTATTCATTTTTATTTTTTTTTTTTGTCATTTAAAATAACCATTTTAGCATTTAAAAACTACAGTAGTAGAAAAAAAAGAGCCACCGGGGGGTGGCTCTTGGATGGGGTATGGGATGGGTTATGGCCAAGTAAATACCATGGGAACAGTCTCAGTTATCGTTGTGCCAGATCCACCTACATATGAAAGCGTTACATTGAGGGTAATGGAAGTAGCACCCGCTCCATTATAGCAATAAAGACCATAGTAATAGTTCCAACCTGGAACAACGGCAGGATATGTTCCTGGATGCCAATTGAATACTCCCCAATAGGTAATTCCTGGAGTGAGAGGCCCCCAACTAGGAGGTGCAGCAGCCAAAGGAACAGCGGGGGCCCAGCCGACAACAGTTACTGTCTTCCCGTTTGAAACAAAGGTAGTACCGGGTTCCAACAAAATAATGGCGAGGGCGTCAGTATACGTACCTGAGGTGTAAATGCCAGGACCAATAATATTTGTTGATGGGCCGGAGGGTCTTAAGGCATTGTCTTGGTATTCAGCGATGGCAACTGCAGCCAAATCTAAGATGTCATTTCTTAAATCAACAATAGAACCTTCAAAAAAAGCTTCATACCCTTCTTGGTTAAAGGTTATGACAACAGGAGTTCCGGTTGGATTATCTTCAGTAAACGTAATGGTTCCGGAGCGGCCAGCCGCAGCTTCATTTTCCAACAAAGTTACAACAACGACTCTCGACGTAGCTTCACCTGCAGTGCTTAACACAATCCAATCACCAGGAGTTGCTGACGCTGCTACAGCCGTCCAGGGAAAATCAGCGGTTACGGTAATGGTGTGAGTTGCCGATTTGGTCACGCCCCATTTGCCAAGCGCATCATAATCCATGTTTGTAGTTGGAGAAACACTAAAGCCCATGGGGCCATATTGAACAATACGTACCGTAGCCTCGTCTCCATTGGTAGCTTTAATGACGATGACATCGTCACGATCGCTGCCATAATTCCGTTCAAGTTCCAGGTCTGTAATGTCATCGTAATTTAGCACCCAAGCAGGGGCGCTGATGATATCGCAATTCACGCCTCCAGGAAGAGCTATTACAGGCGCGACATCGAGGTCTCCGTTAGCAAGGAATTCCCATTGGCCGGTAACATCAAATACGTTGGGTACGCAGCAGTCAGCGTCGTCGCAGGCGGCGGTCATAAATGCGCCGGCGACAACAAGTAAGAATAATAGTTTTTTCATAATAAAAATTTTAGTTAATATTTACAGCTTGCAACAAAGTTAATAAAAAAAATAATTGTAAAAAAAAAAAATAAAGCTACTTTTCCTAGAGGGCTCTTATATATATAATTGGTGTTGGAGAAAAAAATGTGTTATTGATTCAACAGATGAAAAAAGGTTAAGTTGTCACGAGATTTCATCTGTTAGTTTTGTTTAATGTTAAAATTAGATTCATAGCTTTGCACTTCAATAAAAGCTATGAATAAAGAATATTTTGAAGCATTAAGTCCTGTGCAACAGAATGCAGTAGAGGACTATACGGGCCCTTCGCTCATTATTGCAGGCGCCGGGTCGGGCAAGACGCGGGTATTGACCAGCCGGGTTGCCCACCTCCTGCAACAGGGAATTCCTCCCGGGCAGATTTTGGCCCTCACCTTTACCAACAAAGCAGCGCGGGAGATGAAGGAGCGGATTGGCCGCCTGGTGGGCGACGACAGGGCTTACCGCCTCTGGATGGGCACGTTTCACTCAATATTCGCCCGCATCCTCAGGAGTGAGGCGGCCTTATTGGGTTTTCCGTCACACTTTACTATTTACGACAAGTCCGATTCAAGAAGCGCCATCAAAGCGTGTATCAAAGAGTTACAGTTAGATGAAAAGGCCTATGCACCCAACGAAGTGCAGTCGCGTATCTCCATGGCAAAGAATAACTTAATCAGTGCAGCTTCCTACAGCGGCCATCAGATGATGGCTGACGATGTTGCTTGCAGAAGGCCGTCAGTCGTGGAGATATACAGGCTTTATGCCCAAAAGTGCCGCCTTTCGGGAGCGATGGACTTTGACGATTTGTTGCTTTATACCAACGTGTTATTCAGAGATTTCCCCGAGGTACTGGAGAAGTACCAAAACCGGTTTACCCACATTTTGGTTGATGAGTATCAGGACACCAACTATGCTCAGTACCTGATTGTAAAAAAACTTGCACAGGTGCACCGCAACTTATGTGTGGTGGGCGACGATGCGCAGAGTATTTATGCCTTTCGCGGCGCAAGGATCGAAAACATCCTCAACTTTAAAAACGATTTTCCCGAGGCGTCCGAGTACCGGTTAGAGCAAAACTACCGGTCGACCCAGACCATTGTAAATGCAGCCAACAGCGTCATCGTTAAAAATTCGGAACAGCTGGCAAAGAGGTGCTTTTCCCAATCGGCCGTAGGCGAAAAAATCGAATTGATCAAGGCATATACCGACATGGACGAGGCCTACAATGTGGTCGCCTCTATGTTGTCGCGCCAATACGCCTCCCGCGCCTCCTACTCCGACTTTGCCATTCTCTACCGCACCAACGCCCAGTCGCGCGTGTTTGAGGAGTCGTTCCGCAAAAGAAACATTCCCTACAAAATCTATGGTGGATTCTCTTTTTACGAACGCGCCGAGATTAGAGATATGTTGGCCTATTTACGGTTATTGGTCAACCCGCGGGATGACGAAGCGTTAAAACGGATTGTCAATGTGCCTGCACGTGGCATAGGCGATACCACCCTGCAGCGGCTTCAATTGGCGGCAAAAGCGAATCAAATCTCTATGTGGGAACAGATTGAGCAGGGGAACCTGGCCGAATTCGGGCTCAAAGCGGCAGCCGAAAACAAGCTCAAGGAGTTTGTGAAACTTTTAAAGGAGATTGCCCAACAACAATACACCCTGGATGCGTACGACTTTGCATGGGAAGTGGCCACCCGTTCTGGCTATTTGGCTGATCTTAAGACCGATCTCTCTATTGAGGGGAGGGCGCGTCTGGAGAATGTAGAGGAGCTCTTTAACAGCATCAGGGAGTTCACCGGAGAGGTCGATCAGGAGATAGAAGAGGAGGAGGCCTCAGAAATGGCGACGATCCACTCTTTCCTTTCCAATGTGGCGCTCATTACCGACTTGGAACAGGCCGATGAGCAGTCGGATCATAAGGTGAGCCTCATGACGGTTCATTCCGCCAAAGGGCTTGAGTTTAAATATGTCTATATTGTGGGAATGGAGGAGAATCTCTTTCCCTCCCACCAGTCAGTGCATTCAATAACGGAGTTAGAGGAGGAGCGAAGGCTCTTTTATGTGGCCATGACCCGCGCCAAGACGGCTTTAACACTGTCATACGCCCAAACAAGGTACCAATGGGGAAAATCAACCAGCAACAACTCCAGCCGCTTTCTCAAAGAGATAGACCCTTGCTTTCTCAATAAACCGGTTCTGGATGAGGCGATTCCAAATGCTTTGGAGCAAGAGCTCATGGGGCGTAAAAGATTTTCCCACCTACCTCTGAAGCCGGCCTCCCCCTCCCGTCCCGCCGACCCAAACTTTGCGACCGCCGACCCGATGCACTTTAAAGAGGGCCAAAAGATCGAACATGAAAAGTTTGGCCCTGGACAAATTGTGAGCATTGAAGGAAGCGCCCTTGCCCAAAAAAAAGCGGTGGTCAACTTTGACGTGGGCGGAACCAAAACGTTGTTATTAAAATTTGCAAAAATGAAAATATTGTTTATCATGGCGTTAAGCCTTTTGGTGTTATCACCCTTACATGCACAGACCACTTTAGAGAAGCACGCGATCGACCTGCAAAAAGTAACCATACCCGATTTGCAAGAGTTGGTAAAATCGGGCAAGCTCACATACAAAGAGCTGACCCAAATCTACCTTGACAGAATCGAGCTTTACGACGTGAACACTATTGCACTCAATTCGGTCAGAATGGTCAATCCAAACGCATTAGAAGAGGCTCAAAGATGTGACGACGCCTTTGCCTCCGATCCAAGCGTGGCCAAGGGCTTGTTTGGCATGCCCGTTTTGGTCAAAGACAACATCAACGTAATGGGGATGCCCACCACGGCGGGCTCTGTGGCCCTTGCCGATAACTACGCCCCTTACGATGCCTGTATCGTCACAAAGATAAAGGAGTCCGGCGCCATCATTCTTGGCAAACTCAATCTAACTGAATTCGCTAATTACATGACAGTTGGAATGCCTACCGGATTCTCTTCTTTAGGTGGACAAGTGCGCAATCCTTACCGTCCTGTTCCTTTGTTGGGAGACACCATCACCGTACGACCCAGCGGTTCATCAGCAGGTTCGGGCGTTGCTGCTGCTGCTGCGTTGTCGGTCATTACCATAGGAACAGATACTTCGGGCTCTATTCTCAGTCCCAGCTTTGCCAGTTCCGTTGTGGGAATCAGGCCCACAGTTGGGTTGGTGAGTCGCCACGGCATCATTCCACTCTCCTCCACACAAGACACAGGAGGCCCTATGGGACGCAATGTAACCGACGTTGCTATTCTGCTTAATGTCTTAGTGGGCTACGACACTAATGATGACATGACCAAAAAAATCGAAGAGGCAGGCGTTACACATATAGATTATACACAGAGTCTTAAGTTAGGTGATCTAAAGGGAAAGAGAATCGGACTGATTGGTATCCCTGATGAAGCCCACCCCGCTCACGAGCCATTCCAAGAGGCGATAAACGCTTTGAGAGCAGCAGGCGCAGAAATCGTTACTAAACCCAACGGAACGGCGCTCACCTACTACAATCCCGATAATCCCGACGTCAATCCCCCTCTCCCAAGCACCATTGTGATGGATTGGGACTTTGCCAAAGATTTGCCCGCCTATTTAGCAACTTTAGATGAGAACTATCCCATCAAAACGCTTCAGGATATTATCGATTTTAACAATGAGGCCATGAAAACCAACCCCGATGCCTTTGCCTACGGCCAGGCCGTTCTGCTCCGCTGCAACGACCTGGATCTTGAGGCGCAAAGGGAGAAGTTTATGGCAGACCGCCAAACGGACATCCTCTACTCAAGGGTAAACGGGATCGACTATCTGTTGCAAAAACATGAATTGGACGGATTGATTGGCGTCAGCGCCCCAGGCAGCCCGTTAAGCCCCACGTTGATCGTCTCCAAGGCATGCTACCCCACAGTGAGCATTCCCCTTGCCAACCCGGGAGGCGCCACCTATCCCCTGAATATGGCCTTTACCGGCACCGCTTTTAGCGAAGCCCAACTGATCGAATTTGCCTACGTGGTGGAACAGGCGACAAACTTTCGCATCCCGCCCGGCTTAGCCGACAAGAGTCGGTTAGGCGCCGCCATCCGCGCTGCACAAGAGCTTTCAGAAGATGAACGGGCTTCTTTTCACGAGATTTTGGACTGGGCTTTTGGTGTCTATCATAACAACTTTATCGATCAGTTGGGGGTGGACAAAGCTGAAGAGGAGCTGAGAAAAGAAACGGCACGATTTTTGCAGGTAAATAATTGAAGTTTTTTCATAGTTTTAGTTTTTCATAATTAAAAAGGAGAAAGAGGTTGCCTAAAAAGTGCTTAGACAACCTCTTTTGGTTTTGTATATGTGTCGTTTACCGTCTTGGCGAAAAGGCGTTAAGCATCTCCTGCGGTATCGGTTTTTCAATCAAATATTTGTAGATAAAACGAA
>WQYK01000062.1 GCA_009781275.1 Bacteroidales bacterium
CCTGAGTCCCCTTGTTTGTTAATCAATAGTAATCTAAAATAGAACAGTAAGATAAGTTTATATGGAAGGGCTAAATCTAATCAGCACATTTGCCGAATTTAAAGAACTCAAAAACATTGACCGCCCCACAATGATGGGGGTTTTGGAAGATGTTTTTAAAAACCAACTCATCAAAATGTATGGGTCGGCCGAAAATTTTGATATTATTATCAATATTGATAAGGGCGACTTTGAGATATGGAGAAACCGCGAGGTGGTGGATAAGGTTACCGACCCCAATACCCAAATCTCTTTGGCCGAAGTCTCAAAAGTCGACGACTCTTATGAGGTTGGCGAGGAGTATGCAGAAGAGGTAAAGCTTTCTGCTTTTGGTCGTCGGGGGATTCTTAGCCTGCGACAAAATTTAGCGGGGCGCATCATGGACATTGAAAAAGCCAATTTGTACAATAAATACCACGACAGAATCGGTGAAATCCTGGTGGGCGAGGTCTATCAGGTGTGGAAAAAGGAGGTTTTGGTGTTGGACGAAGATGGCAACGAGTTGGTGCTCTCTAAAGGCGAGCAAATTCCCTCCGATTTCTTCCGCAAAGGTGATACGGTACGCGCAGTCATCGCCAAAGTGGAGATGAGAAACAACAATCCGCTGATCACCCTCTCCCGCACCTCTCCCCTCTTCTTAGAGCGGCTCTTTGAGCAAGAGGTGCCCGAAATTTTTGACGGTCTGATTACCATTAAACGGATTGTGCGTATGCCGGGAGAAAGAGCCAAAGTCGCTGTTGAATCTTATGACGACAGAATCGATCCGGTTGGCGCCTGCGTGGGGGTAAAAGGGTCGCGCATACATGGTATTGTTAGAGAGTTGCGTAATGAAAACATCGATATAATCAACTGGACCAGTAACCCTCAGTTGCTGATCCAACGCGCCCTCTCTCCCGCAAAAGTATCATCCATAAAGATTGACGAAGAGACCAAGCGGGCAGGCGTATACCTTAAGCCCGGCGAAGTCTCGTTGGCGATTGGAAAAGGGGGCAGCAACATTAGGCTGGCCGGAATGTTGGCCGGTTATGAGATTGACGTATTCCGTGAAATCGAAGAGGATGAAGAAGACGTCCTTTTGGATGAATTTGTCGACGAGATCGAACAATGGGTCATTGACGCATTGAAACAAATGGGTTGCGATACCGCCAAGAGTGTATTGGCTATCCCTATTACAGAGATTGTTAAGCGCGCCGACCTTGAAGAAGAGACTGCTGCCGAGGTGGTGCGCATATTAAAATCGGAATTTGAATAATGTAAACATATATTTGGGAGGACACGATGGTAGACAACGAAACAATTCGAATTAACAAAGTAGTAAAGGAGCTGAACATAGGCATTGGCACCTTGGTCGATTTTTTGAAGAAAAAGGGAATCGAAGTCGATCCATCTCCCAACAGTAAAATATCAAACGCCGCCTATCTGTTGGCGCAAAAAGAGTTTGACAAGGAGCATTTGTTAAAGGAGCAGTCTAAAAAGATTATCTTTAAGATTGTTGAGCCGGAAACGGCTGTGCCTGTTTATGTGCCAAAGCCTGTTCCTGTGTCTGCACCGGTAACGGTGCCGGCGCCTGAAAAGGTGGTTGAAAAGACGGTTGCGCCTATAATTGAGCAGGAGAAGGTGGTTGTTGAGTTGGTGGCTGAATCGCAACATGTTGAAAATCAGCATGTTGAGGCGCCAAAAATGGCAGTGCCGGAGGAAGAAGGAGAGGATAAAGGGAAGGGGCCTGCTATTAAGGTTGTGGGAAAGATTGATCTTACACCCAAGCAGAAGAAGAAAGGAAAGGGAGCGGTTGAGAAAGGGACGACTGTGGGGGATACGGTTGTGGGGGATACGGTTGCCAAGGGTACAGCTACAGGGGGTATCCCTGAGGTTTCTCCTGACGTCGAAACGACGGTCGAAGTGACTGCGCCGGTGGTGGAGCACATCGAGACTAAGTTTAAGAAATTATCGGGCCCGACCATCACGGGGAATATCGACCTCTCTCAGTTTGAGAAGAAAAAACCGGCGGCTGAACATCAGCCCGAACATAGCCATAAGGGGAAGCGGGAACGAATCCAGAAAGGGAAGCGGGAGAAGGTGGATGTGGCCAAAGTGGCGGCAGGAAAGAGTCGGCCGACCGGAAACGCGAAGGTTTCAAAAGGCAAGGAGCGCCTTAAACCTGTTCGTAATGAGGTGGACGAGGATGCCGTACAAAAGCAAATTAAAGAGACCTACGCCCGGATGATTGAGGGGAAAGGAAAGACCAAAGGTTCTAAATACCGTCGTGAAAAACGCGACCTTGTGAGCCAGCGCATACAGGAAGAGTACGAGCGACAGGAGTTACAAAGCAATATTTTGGAGGTTACCGAGTTTGTTACGGTCAATGAGTTGGCCTCCATGATGAATATTTCTGTGGTTAAGGTGATTGAGGCTTGCATGAATCTTGGATTGATGGTATCTATTAACCAGCGGCTCGATGCTGAGGCGATGGTTTTGGTTGCGGAGGAGTTTGGTTTTGAAGTGAAGTTTGTAAGCGTGGAGATTCAAGACGCGGTGGAGCAGGAAGAAGATTCGGAGGAAGATCTGATTGCCCGTCCCCCCATTGTAACGGTTATGGGACACGTAGACCATGGCAAGACCTCTCTGCTCGACTACATCCGCAAATCGAACGTGATTGCGGGAGAGGCGGGAGGAATTACGCAACATATTGGAGCATACAATGTACATCTCCCCAACGACAGGCAAATCACATTTTTGGATACCCCCGGCCACGAAGCTTTTACCGCCATGCGTGCCCGCGGAGCCAAGATAACCGACTTGGCCATCATTATTGTGGCTGCCGACGACGCCGTCATGCCGCAAACCGTTGAAGCTATTAACCACGCTGTTGCCGCCGGCGTCCCGATGATTTTTGCCATCAACAAGGTTGATAAAGCGGGCGCTAACTCAGAAAAAATCAGGGAACAATTAGCCAACATGAACTACTTGGTAGAGGATTGGGGCGGAAAGTATCAGTGTCAGGAGATCTCTGCAAAACAAGGTCTTAATATAGAAAAATTATTAGAAAAAGTGCTGCTCGAAGCCGACATGCTGGAGCTTAAAGCCAACCCCGACAAACACGCAGTAGGCACTGTCATTGAGTCCTCGTTAGATAAGGGGCGCGGTTACTTAGCCACCATTTTGGTGCAATCGGGAACGCTCCATGTGGGCGACGCCATGCTCAGCGGGGTCTTTTCCGGCAGGGTTAAGGCCATGTTTAACGAACGTGGTCAAAAAGTGGATAAGGCCGGCCCTTCGATGCCCGTCTCCATTCTGGGTCTTAACGGTGCGCCTACTGCAGGCGAGATTTTTAATGTGGTGAGCGACGAGAGGGAGGCCCGCGATCTGGCCAACAAACGGGAGCAATTGCAGCGCATTCAAAACATCCGCACCCAAAAGCACATCACCTTAGAGGAGATCGGCCGTCGTATTGCCATTGGAAACTTCCAGCAACTCAATGTGATTGTGAAAGGTGACGTGGATGGATCGGTAGAGGCGCTCTCCGACTCCCTGATTAAACTCTCTACAGAAGAGGTGCAGGTGGAGGTGATTCACAAGGCTGTGGGCGGCATTTCGGAATCGGATGTGCTTTTGGCTGCTGCTTCTAACGCCATTATCATCGGATTTCAAGTACGGCCCTCTGCTGCGGCACGTAAACTGGCCGAGAAAGAGGAGATCGAAATTCGTCTCTACTCTGTCATTTATGACGCTATTAATGAGGTGAAGAGCGGTATCGAGGGTATGTTGGCGCCAGAGGAGAAAGAGGAGGTTACCTCTACCGTAGAGGTGCGTGAAGTCTTTAAGATCTCCAAGGTGGGGTCTGTGGCCGGATGTATGGTCAAGGAGGGGAAAATTGGCCGTCATGCAAAGATTCGTATCATACGCAACGGGATTGTGGTGCACACAGGAACCCTTGGGTCACTTAAACGCTTTAAAGACGACGTCAAGGAAGTGGCTGCCGGTTACGACTGCGGACTTAATATCGACGGTTACAACGATATTAAAATCGGGGATATTATTGAAGCATACACCATTGTAGAAATAAAACGCAAACTGTAGGGGCGTATGGCATACGCCCTACATTACACGCCCTACATTACACCCCCTACATTACACCCCCTACATTACACCCCCTACATTACACCCCCCACATTACACCCCCCACATGCGCCCCTACAGGACGTTCACTTCCTTGTCTAGTTGGATGCCGAATTTTTGTTGGATGGATGATTCTATTTGTGTTGACAGGTCCAGGACCTCGTGGCCTTTTGCGCCTTCAAAGGCGACCAGAACCAAGGGTTGGTCTTTATGTACGCCTACGTTGCCCCTTTTCACTCCTTTCCATCCGCACTTTTCTATGAGGAATGCTGCGGGTAGCTTATGGTGGCCTTCTATTTCTGATGGATAGATCGGAATATTGGGGTATTCTTCTTGAATTTTTTTAGCCAAGGAGGCCTTTACTGCCGGATTTTTGAAAAAACTTCCTGCATTGCCCAATATTTTGGGGTCGGGTAGTTTTTGGCTGCGGATGGCGATTACGGCCCGTCGTACACTTTGAATGGAGCGGTCCGGTTGGTTTTGAAGCTCCTCTTCTATGCGTCCGTAGTCGGTGTTGGGTTGGGGAGTGGCGGTGAGGGTAAAGGAGACGCGGGTAATCAGCGTTTGTCCTTTTAACCCGTGTTTAAAGATGCTGCTCCGATAGCCAAATGCACATTGGTCTGCGGGGAGCCGGAAAGGCTCCAGGGTGTCAATGTAGATGCCTTCAACCATACTGACCACATCTTTTGCCTCTGCTCCATACGCGCCGATGTTTTGTACAGGGGCCGCTCCCACAGTACCCGGGATGTGGGAGAGGTTTTCTAAACCGCCCCAGTTGCGGTTGACGCACCACGCCACCAAGTCGTCCCATGTGACGCCTGCTCCGGCAGCTACACACACTTTGTCCTCAGTTTGATCTTGAACCTCAATGCCCATAAAGGCAGGGCTGATGATCAATCCTTCAAAATCCTTTGTAAAGAGCACATTGCTCCCTCCGCCTAAAATAAATACGGGAAGCGCCAAACGATGCGCTTTTGTGAGGCACTCTTTGGCTTCTTCTACAGTTTGTGGCCGGGCAAAGTAACGGGCGGTTACATCAATGCCAAATGTGTTGTATTCTTTTAGATTGTGGGTGCTATAGAACATCTGTTGCTCTTTTGGTTTTATGTAATCTGTGGACTATCGGGTGTAGTATCATCAAGAGAATGATCAGGATAACGGCAAAAAACTCGATGCTCAGATGCTCATTAATCCGCAGTTTTGCCGATACAATTTCCCAGTCCTGAGCCAAGAGGTTGTCCATTGCCGATGGCGAGGGGATGTCACGTGCACTCCATTTGGCCACCACGTTGGCGTCGTGGAGCAGCATCAGCCCGGGATTGGCCCGAATCATGGTATAGAGGGTTTTGGCGTCCGAAAAGTAGGCAGGTGCATCTATGCTGTGGTTGAGTAAAAGGGCGGCCGTATGCTCTTCGTTAGAGCCCGACATGACGATAAAGGGAAGCTCAGTCCCATGCCTGTACAAAGTGCCGGCCTTATCGAGCGCCTTTGCCTGCGCCTTATCTGCGTATGGAACAATCAAGATCAACAGCGGCCCCTGGATCGATAGCAGCGAATCGGTAAAGTACCTGCCTCTATAGGTCCTGACGTCAAAATTGGGGATCTCTGGGATGGCGCCCCTCTTTACCAACCTGGTCTTTGCAGAGAGGTAGGTCCAAGTAGAGTCGGGAAGGTGGTCAATCGTGAAGGCTTTTATTTCAGTGCCTTTTTGATAGGTAAAGGTGGTCTCGTATTGATGTTGGGGAGCGTCAGGAGGAACGGTCATTGCCTGCGGAATGTTGTTTCCCACTTTAAAACCGGCAAAGTCGATTAATGGAAGATGGCGATAACAGTGCAGGGAGAGCAATATGGACACGATGCCAAACATGGCTACAGCGCCACACTCCCAAATCTTGAGTGAAATGGGCGGAAAACGTTTTCGCTGCCAAACAAGAAACAGGGCAAATGGAGTAAATATCAGGTTTTTTAAAAATGTTTCCGCGTTAGAGAGGCGAATGGCGTCTCCAAAGCAACCGCAATGTTGTACCGGATTTGCAACCGCTGTCCACAAGGTAAAGAATGTAAAAAAGACCATGAACAGCATAGCGAAGAATGCAGTAAGACGCACTTGCAACCCGACGAGCAGAGACGCGCCCAACATAAATTCAAACGCCGTGACCAGAATGGCGCAGATGAGCGCCAAAGGAATGAAAAAGTCAAGCCCCAGCGTCTTGAGATACTCAGTAAAGACAAAACCAAAACCAACAGGATCGATCGCCTTGGTAAATCCCGAAAACACAAAGAGCAAGCCGATCACAATGCGGGAGAGTGTGGAGAGGAATTTCATGTTAATATTTTATGAGTGATGAGTTATTATTGTTGGGGCGGACCTGTGTGTCCGCCCATTGCGTCCAAAAATCCGCCCTCAGCTATAAAAGCCAGGAGTTTATCCTTGATAAGAGAGAATATGTCCGGCGCAGGCAACATAGAACCATCTGAACCTTTACATAAGACAAGTTCAAAATCAGCATCTAAACAGGTCTGCTCAACATATACCTGCCGCACTTTTTCCTGAAGTATGATGCTTGACTCATGGATATCCGACCTCCCGTCCAGATAAGCCCTGTCATCTCCGTCTCTGGGTGCATGAAGCTTCTGCGCCACAAACGTAAGAGGGACATCCAAAAAAAGATTCAAATCGGGACGAGGAAGGTTAAAATATCCGTACTCCATTTGCAGAATCCAATCCCTCAACTCTTTTTGTTTTCCTTGATCTGCTAACTTGGCGCACTGGTAAGCAATGTTGGAGTAGACATATCGATCAGCAATCACCGCATAACCCTGCATCAGCCACTCCTTGATTTGCGGGGCGGCATCGTGGCGGTCGCCTGCAAAGAGCAGCGCGACCAAAGAGGGCGAAACCTGCTCAATCCCCCCTAGGTCACCGCGCAGGAACTGAGCGATTAAGGGGCCAAATAACGGCGCATCAAATCGCGGAAAATGGATGCATTGCGACTTTTGTTGACGCGACTGGAAAAAATCCTGTAAGTACTTCATTTGTGTGGACTTTCCTGCTCCGTCCAAACCTTCTAATACAATAAACATAAAATTATTCGTAGATTTGCCAAAGATAGTTATTTTTTACGCATGGAACTTAAAATCGGTAGTCGGAGGCATCTTTTTAGCAAGCCTCAGGTGATGGGGGTCGTAAATATTACGCCCGACTCTTTTTACACAAAAAGTCGTCATACAACTGTAAAAGAAGTATTTGCAACTATTGAAAAGATGATTGAAGAGGGCGTCGACATTGTTGATTTGGGCGCTGCATCGTCACACCCGGGCGCTACGCCGTTGTCAGGCGCACAAGAGTGGGCGAGGCTGACGCCGATACTTGAAAAGCTCCGTCTCTCTTTTCCGGAGACCATCTTTTCGATTGATACCTGGCACAGCGGCATTGTGGAGCGGGCCTATAACCTGATTGGGCCCTTTATTGTCAACGATATTTCTGGAGGGATGGATGATCCGCGCATGTTTGAAGTGGCTGCGCGTCGACGGTTGCCCGTTGTGGCCATGCACAAGAGGGGGACGTCGCAAACGATGCAGCACCATACCGACTATGACGATGTTGTTTCTGAAGTGCGTAGTTACTTTACATCGAGTTTGGCACGGGCGCGGGAAGTGGGCGTTTCGCAAGTGATTCTTGACCCGGGCTTTGGATTTGCCAAAACCATGGAGCAAAACTATGAGCTATTGAGCAGGTTGCCTGAGCTTTTTTTACATCATATCCCTGAGTCAGACGGTCCTGAGGTGTTGCGGTTGATTGGAATTTCTCGTAAATCAATGATTTATAAACCGCTGGAAATTTCTGCAGATGAGGCGTTGCCGGCTACTTCTGCGCTGCATCTCTTTGCGCTGCAACATGGGGTCGATATTCTGCGGGTACATGATGTGGCTCAGGCGGTGCAGGTGGTGCGGCTTTATTCGCTTCTGAATATCTCTTCGTAATTTTTCTTATCTTTGTGTTTTATATCATTATGGAACTTTCTCAATTATCAGCGCTCTCTCCCATCGATGGCAGGTATCGCAAACAAGTGGCTGATTTGGCGGGCTATTTTTCTGAATATGCTTTGATTCGCTATCGATTGCAGGTAGAGGTGGAATACTTTCTGGCGTTGTGTCAGTGGCCGCTGCCACAACTATCAACCATATCGGTAGACTTTTTTACCAAACTGCAGGATATCTATCTGCAATTCAATTTGGAGGACGCCAAACGTATCAAGGAGATCGAAAAGACTACCAATCACGATGTAAAGGCAGTGGAGTACTTTATCAGGGAGCGGTTTGCGGCAATTGGATTAGACGATTACAATGAGTTTGTGCACTTTGGATTAACATCGCAAGACATTAACAATACAGCCATTCCCCTCTCTCTGATGGAGGCGTTGTATCAGATCTATCTTCCTGTTCTTGAGCAACTTGAACTCATCTTAACGCAATACGCTCAGGAGTGGGCGTTCACGCCCATGCTGGCCCACACCCACGGGCAACCCGCCTCCCCCACCCGACTGGGCAAAGAGGTGGAGGTGTTTGTGGTTCGTCTTAATGAGCAGATATCTCTGCTCAAACAAATTCCTATGGCAGCCAAATTTGGGGGCGCTACCGGCAACCTGAACGCCCACTATGCAGCATACCCCCATATCGACTGGCATCGGTTTGCGCAAAAGTTTGTGGAGGAGCAGTTGAAACTCAAACGCTCTGCACCCACCACTCAGATTGAG
>WQYK01000063.1 GCA_009781275.1 Bacteroidales bacterium
CAATGTAGTCGTTTCGTTTGATGCCAAGTTTGCCTCATCACGGGTACGTCTGAGTGATTTGTATGATGTGATTTCAGAACCGGGAGAGTACTACGAACGGCACTACCTTGCCATGTATAACTACTATTTAGATGCAGAAAAAAGAGATCCGTTTGACGCCAATCAAAAAGCCAACGAAGTGTGGATGAAAGGGACTGACGTAGGAGGCTTAGGCTATCTGGTGTACAGCGTACCCGATGGGCAGATGCTCATTGGACGCAATGGAAAACTCAACCCGTATGCCACTTTGGGAAGAATGGTCACCGGTATTGACGGGAATACCTACTGGCAAGTTCCCGATGACTGGGTGAGGGAAACCTATTCGCCCGGATTTCGTCAGGACTACAACATCAATGTGCGGGGAGGAACAAACAAGATGTCGGTGCTGGCGAGCGCCGGTTATTCTAAGGAGATGGGTGTTACCGATAAGGCGGACTATTCGCGCTTTACCGGACGGCTAAAAGCCACGTTTGATGCAAAATCGTGGCTAAAGATAAACGCTTCACTCGATATAGCCGTGTCTGACACCAATAACGACACGGACTACAACTACAACAGTAACAATATTTTCTCTAACGCCACCAGGTATGCGCCTATCTATCCGATCTTTATCCGAGGTGAAGATAAAAACATCTTGTACAACGAACACGGAAAAGTGTATGATTATGGAGAGGGCTCCTACAACGAAGGCGTTCACCGTCCGTTCCACCCGGGATCAAGCCGACTTCAGGAAGCGTTGCTTCAAACCAGACATACGGCGTCCGTAAGAACCGGTGCACAGATCGGGGCAGACGTAAAGCTCACCCGCGACCTGACGGTTACCCTTAACGCCAGCTACGACGAGCGCGACCGCCGTTACAAAACGACTGCGCAGCCTTTTTACGGCTCTTCCAACCCCGGCGGCTACGTGACCATCAACCATTACAAAAACGAAGCGCTTAACCTGCAACAGTTGGTTAATTACGTGAAGTCGTTTGGAGACCACAATGTGAGGGCAACCCTGCTGCACGAGTGGTACAAGAGAGACCTCTATAGCTTGTACGGATTTAAGACGGGTATGTATAGTTATTTTGAAAATCAGGAATTTGGAGGGGCCATCACAGTAAACAACACCACTTCATACCACCGTCCTTACAATAGCGAAGGCTTTGGTGGCCGCGTCATGTACGATTACAGAAATATTTACTACTTTGACGCTTCTTTCCGACGCGACGCATCTTCCATTTTTCATCCCAACCACCGCTGGGGTAACTTTTTCTCGTTTGGCGCAGGCTATATGTTGTCGCGGGAAAAATTCTTTGATGTGCCGTGGGTAGATGAGTTAAAACTTAAAGTATCTATGGGACAAAATGGAAATGACCAGATCGGAGGCTCCTACAACCGATACGAAGACGCCTATAGCGTAGAGAATGTCGGCGGACAGATTGCACTGATGTTTGCATACCCCGGAAATCCCAATATTACATGGGAAACCCGAACTGCCATTAATACGGGGATTGAATTTCAACTCTTCAAAGGACGTCTGTCAGGAGGAGTAGACTATTACAACAACATCACCTCCGACATGCTTTCGGCAGTTTCGGTGCCCTATTCGTTGGGGTACTCTTCGTATTGGGCAAATGTGGGCAGCATGCGCAATCAGGGAATAGAGATTGAGTTGCGGGGAGATATCATCCGCACAAAAGATTTCCATTGGTCTATGTATGTTAATGCCGCCATGAACCGAAATAAAATACTTGACCTTGCCGACGAACGAAAAGGAGAAACCCTTTACGACATTAACGGAAATCCGTTGGCCAAAGGCTACAGCTCTAGTGCCGGCGGCTACTTTATGGGCGAAGGCAGAGAGTACAGAACATGGTATTTACGAAAATTTGCCGGCGTTAACGAAAAAGGAGCGCCCTTATGGTGGACGGCCGATGAATTGTTGGCAGACAAAGCGGATCCCGATGACGCAGATGTGGTGATAGGACTTACAAACATCCGTACTACGGACATCTACAGCTCCGCGACTTTCTTTGATACCGGAAAAAGCTCGCAACCTAAAGTATTGGGCGGATTTGGAGGCAGCGTTGGCTGGAAGTCGTTGCAACTCTCGTTTGCTTTTGCCTACCGCTTAGGCGGTTATGCAATGGACGAAGGCTACAGAACGCTGATGGGGACCCCCTACGTTGGTCGTACGGGCTATAACAACCACAAAGATACCCGCAATGCATGGACGCCGGAAAAACCCAATAACGATATCCCCATCTGGCAATTTGGGGAACAATATTTTACTGCCGCCTCGGATCGTTGGCTAACCAAAGCTGACTTTCTGAGCCTGCAAAATGTTTCGCTTGCCTACGCAGTTCCCAAGTCGTTTGCAAAAAAGATAGGCATTGAAGGAATCACTGCTTCGATTGGTATGGATAACCTCTTTATCCTCACCCATCGGAAAGGTTTTATCCCCACCCGCGACTTTGACGGTAGTTTAGATTACGGGTACTATCCCGAAATGACCAGATATATGCTCAACCTCAGCTTTAAATTCTAACAACGGAAAATTTAAGATTATGAAGATTATGAAAAAGATAC
Source organism: Bacteroidales bacterium (assembly GCA_009781275.1). Classification (GTDB taxonomy): domain Bacteria; phylum Bacteroidota; class Bacteroidia; order Bacteroidales; family UBA932; genus WRBG01. Next base: position 2,614 of record WQYK01000063.1, read on the forward strand.
GTATTAACCTTTTCGTTTTATGCACAATGACTCTGTTTTTGTCGGGTTGCATAGAGGAAACCTTCCCGACCGATTATGCGGCTGCAAGCCAAATCGGGGCATCTGAGTCGGCGCTTGAAGCGCTCTCCAACAGTACCGCTGCCTTTATGTATGCATACAACTACTTTGGCACATTGGAGGCTCAGGAGATCGGTTATCCGGGCATGATGATTATACGCGATGCGTTGACCGATGTACCGACCACAACAACAAGCTATAACCACTTTCGCACGCCTTGGGGGCAGTTGGACAACTTCTCTTCTACCCGCGTCCGGCAACCCTGGCGTTATTACTATCGGATGATACTTAACGCTAATAATACCATATTTGCGATAGAAGAACCCTACCTGGTTTCGAGAAAAAGCCAGCAATTCTACGGTAACGCTTTGGTATATCGCGCGATGTCTTACTTAGACCTAATGCGCATGTACGAATACAAGCGAACCGGCGTTGCCGCCTTAGATGCAGAAGCCGATAAAAACGGTATTTGGGGGTTGACCACCGTAATTATTGACGAACACTTTGATGTACGGAATGCCGACAACAATCCGCGCGTACCGTTCTATGTAATGTACCGATTCATCATGAACGACCTGAGTCGTGCAGAAATGTTTCTTACCGACAGCCGTCCCAGCAAGACCAGCGCCAACTTGAGCGTGGTTCATGCTTACAAGGCGCGCTTGTGGTTAGAGATCGCTACCCGTTTCCAAAAATATCCGGCCGACCTGCAAACGCAACTGTCATACGAAGGCGATACGGAGCTTGCTGCAAAGTATGCCCCCCTTGGCATTAATTCTGCAGCCGATTGCTACCGGAAAGCAGCCGAGTATGCCCGTATGGTGATAGGCAAGCATACTCCCCTTACCTACGCCGAATGGCACAGTACCACCAAAGGTTTTAACGACATGAGTGTGAGTTCTTGGGTCTTTGCCATATCGATTGGCTCTCCGGAGGGCGTCCATTCGCGAACAAACCACTTTCTTTCCCACGCCTGCACCGAATACTCGAGGGGCTACAGCCGTTCGCAATACTTCTGCTACCGCATGATAGACAGAAGGCTTTACGAAAGAATCGATGATGACGACTGGCGAAAAGTCACATGGAAAGATCCTGCCGATTTTAATGGACGCCCTGCTGCAGGAGCAGCCGTACCGCCCGTGCCTGAGAAGTATAACTCGTCGTTCCGCGGCACAGAACTGTCTGTACTAGGCAATACGCTCGACTGGGAGTGGCACCACAGGGATGCTTTTACTGGATTCAAGTATCGCCCTAACGAGGGAAATATTGGTGAAGATTATCTCCACGCCGGTCAGATAGATTTTCCAGTTATACGGGTAGAAGAGATGTACTTTATTGAAGCAGAGGCAAAAACATACGCAGAAGGCTTGGGGGCCGGAGTGGAGGCGCTTAGCAACTTCCTCAACACACATCGCTACACCAACTCATCGTTTACTGTTGCTCCAAGCGATGTTGAAGATTTTGTAGATAATTGCCTGATTACGCATAAACGGGTTGAATTCTGGGGCGAAGGCTTGGCCTTTTTTGACATCAAGAGAAGGGAGATTGCCATTACCCGCGGATATGCAGGTACGAACTGGCTTGAACCCCAGCGCTTCAATTCGCATCCGGGCTATACGGCCTCATGGTTGAACCTCTACCTGCCTAACGAAGGTGAGGCCACATTAAACAATGCCATACGCCTGAATCCCGATCCATCGGTACAAGCTAGTTATGGACTATGGACTCAGTAGAAAATCATTATAAACAAAAAAAGAAAAAATATGAAAAACATAATAAATAAGATAGCATTTTTTCTGCTGGCGTTTGGGGCAATAGCTACCTCTTGCAAAGACAGCAGCGATTGGGAGCCGGGACCTGAACTGGCAGACAATGTCCATGGTATTCATTTCAACTTGGATCGCTCTCCGCAATCTTTAATGTTAGGACCGGATGATCCGAGCTACCTCATCGTTACCCTGGGTCGCCATGGAAACAAGGTTGCTTCGTCATTGGAAGTCCCTGTCACCATACTCAGCGCTGATCCGGGCCTATTCATCCCAACGTCGGTTACATTTGCAGCAGGATCGGCTTTTGCAGAGCTTAAAATTGAGATCACCCTTAGCGACTGGGAGTCGCTAAGCTACTCTTTAAAAGTGGATGAAAACCAGTTTAGCACCTACACCAAGGGAGTCTCTTTTTTCAACGGAGAGGTTTTCTTTGACCCGGGTTCCGTTTCACCTGAAAACATTGCCACTTACAAGCAACCTTCAAATGTGTTGGCACGTGATCTTTTCATGACCACCGGAAGGGTAGATTACACGATCACCCAAATGTCGCCCAAATACGAGCAGTTGTTTGATGACTACAAAGAGATTTGGCCATATACCCATCAGGTGATCACAGTAAGGTCAAGCGCCACCCGTTTGTTTGTGTTCACGTTTTACTATACGCCTAATGCTACGTGGCTCCACGAACCCCTCGATTCCGAAGAAGGCATTTTTGCAATGGGACCTCCCAACAATGGGCTTTGCGACGTCACTTTTAACATTCCTCGTTTCACCAATAGATCGAACCTCCCTTTTAGCGCCAGCGGCTTTGCTTCCGCGGCAGGTGGAGCGCTTATTCAAGAGTACCGCGCATTCATCCAAGACCCTGCCGGCTTCACGATTATTGTTGACAGAGATAAAGCAGGAGTATTTTGGTTCCGCAGCAAAGCCAATCCCAACGATTGGTTTAAGTGCGAACGAAACTAAGGTGATGTGTTTCTTTTACAACCCACTCGTATCGGTTTTTTGCCGATAGGGTGGGTTGTATTTTTTTTGATGAATAAAAAAAATAATAGTTATTTTAAATGTCCTTGGTATATTTGTATTACCAATTCAAAATGCTAACTTAGGTGTATTGTCTGATAATTAATGAATTAATAAGAGTAAACAGATGAAAAACATTATTCAAATCGTTATTTTGGGTCTGCTTCTTGGAGGTTGTAAGACCCCATCCAAAATAGAGTCTCGTGACCCTCAAACGAGAACCACTGTCCAACAGCTCCCGGACATAACTGAAAAACATTGGAGACTCATTGAAATCAACGGTAAACCGGTTGCATCATTTGGGCAAACAGGGAGATACAGTGCGTTTTTCTTGCTGAGCAGAGAAGACAATCGCGTCACGGGTAATACCGGATGCAATACCCTTACAGGTACTTTTGAAATAGATCCGGCAAGGTACCTGATCAAATTTTTGGAAATGTCAACCACATTGATGGCTTGTCTAAATATGGAGATAGAAGACGAACTGAATAGAGTCTTTCGACTTGCAGACAATTACAGTATAACCGCAGACGGGAGATTCCTATCACTAAATCAGGCACAAACGGCGCTGCTTGCACGATTCCAAATCATTGCTCAGGAATAGGTATGATCTTCACCCTAATTCCCTCACTGTGCGTAGTGAACTCCGGCGCATACATCGATTGCAGCGTGGTAATCCCATTAGAAAAATCACCTTGTTGAGTAGCAAATAGATCGTATTCAAATACATAGGCTCCTTTACGCAGGTATGAGATAAAGAAGTTGGTGGCTGCGTCACGGGTCGATTCGTAATAACCCAAGCCATCTTTCCACCTGTATCCCGACAATACATTCACCGGCTCAAAAGCGGCTGCACGCATATCTTTCAGATGCACGTACTCCATGTCTCGGTCGGCGCGGATTTCAACGCGTACAGTCACTTTGTCGCCCACCTTAATGGGAGCGTCTGGAGTAATCTCTTTGAGTAAAACACCATTGGGTGTGTTGGTTTTCACAAAGAGTTGCTTTTTGATTGATATACCCGTTTCCGCGGGAGTGATTTTGTCTAACTGCTCAAAGTACTGCCAATAGGCTGCACCCCAAGCCACAACGGGGTTTGGATTGGTTACGGTGATTCGACCCATCTCAGACTTTATCTCTTGCCCCTTCCAAGACGTTTTAAAGTAGCCGGTACCCGCTTGGGGTCGATTGCCCTCTTCAAAAGTATTTGGGTCGATGGTTTGACCGCCTACGGTAATTTGACACAAAGCGTCGCTTGCCAACAGGTTGCTTCCGGTGAGCAGGAGGGCGTAGATGGCCTCGGAGGTGGCTTTGGTGGTCTTCCAATCTTGGGTTTGCTTCTGTTTGAGCAGCCAAACCTTGAGCTCATCTACCGATTTTTGGTCGTCAAGGATTTCATTATAGGCTTCAATCATCAATGCTTGCGTTTCAATTGGCGCTTGATACCACCACCAACTACTCACATTATTTCTCCAATACATGCCCATTTCTTCACTGTGCAGGGCGGTTTGGGTGAGCGACTGCATGATGAGCTTGGCTGGCTGTGTCTGGCCGTAACGGTGCAACGCAATGGCAAGCATCCCTTTAAGGTAGTTGTTCTGTTTGGCCCAATAGGTGGTCGCCTGAGTGATGTAAAAGTCAAAAGCTTCGTTTTTGGGAACGGGGTGACTCTTGGTAAAGAAGCTTCGTGTGTAGAGATAATGCATCGCCAAGTAGCTTAAATGCTCCTCCTTGGTATAGTCTGTATTGCGTTTTTTGGCCTCCTGTTTGAGCTTTTCAAAATCTTCTACCAGACGGGCGTCTATATAGGAGATGGCGCTACGGAGCATGTTGTTGGCAGCTTGGGTCGATATGCCCATTTTTTGCATACGTCCCAAACCGGCTACAATGTGCTGGGTCATAAAGCGGTCGTCCGGGCCGCCTTTAAACCATGCAAAACCGCCGTTGGAGAGTTGGGCTTGCTCCACTTTGCGTAGTGCGGTAGCCATTTCGTTGGCCATCTTGTTGAGGTCAAAGAGGAGGGCGATACGTTGTTTGCGCTCCGATTCGTTTTTGGCTGCCCGTACCCAAGGGGTCTCTTCGAGCAACAACGCCTTAAGCTCCTGATTCTTTTCTAAATTCGATTGCAAAGCATCGGGCTGATAGTTGCGCCAGATGTCAAATACCTGTTTGATTTTTGGGTCGCTGTTGGCGATGTGGGTGGCAATGGAGTTGGCGTAATAGCGACTAAAAGTTTGTTCGACACATTCATAAGGATACTCCATCAGGTAGGGCAACGCTTGTACTGCGTTCCACGCCGGGTTGCTTGTAAATTCAAGGGTAAAGGCGTGGTTGACAAGAGTACTGCTTTGGTTTTGCAACAGTTTGGTAAACTCAAACGATTTGGATTGATGGGCGCGAATGGGTAGGGGGAGGCTTTCGGTGACGAGCATGCGGTTGGTGAGTACCGGAATGGTGTTCTCCTCGCCGTCGCTAAAGTGGTCGCTGACGGCTGTGATGCGGTAGGTGATTGCCTGTAATCCATTTGGAATATGCATTTTCCAATTGACGGCATGATTGTCGCCCGGCGCTAACTGCATGGTTTTTGCTTCGTTTTCCAGCAACAGCCTATCTGTAATCGGTTGCATGGTAAGGGCGTCAAAGAACTGAATCGTTGCTTTGATGTCAAGCGATTTATCAGATATGTTGGAGACTTTGGCGCTAAAAAAGAGGGTGTCGTTTTCGCGGAAAAAGCGGGGCGGATTGGAGAAAATCATCAGCTCTTTTTGGGTAACCAACTCTTTGGTGATGGCGCCGATTTTAAGGTCGGTTGTCCATGCCAATCCCTGCATCTTCCATCGTGTGAGCGATTCGGGTACGGTAAAGCGGATTTGGGTTTCCCCTTTTTCGTTGGTGCGCAGTTGGGGATAGAAGAAGGCGGTTTCGTTAAAGTTGGTGCGGATGGGTGTGGGGGCAGAAGTTGTGGTGGCAGACTGCTCCGGAGGGTCGCTTTGTGACCCTCCGTCTTGATCGAGAGCAGGTGCTGCATCCATCATCTCCACTTGAATTTCAGATGCCGCCATTGCCATTGCAGGCGCCGGGACTGCTCTTGACCTTGCCATTCCATAACCAGCTACAATAGCATCGTTCAGCTGAACTACAGGTGAAGACAATCTGTCATAAGTGCGTGTGGAGTAGTAATTACGTACATAGCGCGACGCCAACGACGCGCCTTGCTTTGCGCCAAACGCGGCGCCGGTTCTCCATGCAGGGGTGATGTTGTTGGTTTGCCAGGGGAAAAAGTACCATCCGTGCGGAACAAAAACGTCCAAAGAGGCATCGTACATCGACGCCAGCAACTCTGACGTTACAGCGTTGCCAACGTGGTCTTTAATGGTAATGCACCACTCCTCCTCCTCTCCAGGCTGCAATTTATCGCGGAAGGTGGCAAACTCCATATTC
>WQYK01000064.1 GCA_009781275.1 Bacteroidales bacterium
GGGTGTATTCGTGGAGAGTCACGGGCCCAGAAAATAATGTATGAAATGCATGCGCCATCCATGATGAGTGTTTGTATGAGGTACGTTTGCAATCGCGAGACAGCCAGAGATCTGCTGCATGATGGGTTTGTCAAACTGTTTACAAAGATTCACACCTATACCGGCTCGGGGTCTTTTAACGGTTGGATGAGAAGGATCTTTGTGACAACGTCCCTGGAACACCTGAGACGCCGCCAAGTTTTGAAGCATGGAATTGAGTTTGAAAAGGTTGAACAGCATAGCGATGAACCGGAGCCCTCATGTTTTGAACACCTTTCTGCAGATGATTTGTTTGATTGTGTTGCCCATCTTCCTGACAAATATAGAACCATTTTTAATATGTATGCCATTGAAAAATATTCACATGTGGAGATTGCCAAAGAGTTGCAGATTAGTGAAGGCACATCAAGATCGCAATACGCAAGAGCACGACAAATGCTGCAAACAATGTTAAAGAAGAAAATTAAATAGATATGAATGACAATCGTGAATTTGATGCTTTAGGGGAATTGTTCTTCAGAAAGTTAGAAAGCCATCGGATGGATGTAGGCGGCGCCGGATGGGGTGAAGTTGAGCGGCGACTGAACAAGCCAAAGAACAGAACCGTAGTCTGGTTATGGCGCAGCGGAGCCGTTGCAGCAGCGGCCATTCTTGCGTTCCTCCTTTTTAACGAGCCCTTCAGCAAACAAGAAGTGATCCCGGATGGATCGCAAAAAATGGCTTTGGTAGACGAGTTGCCTGAGGTTCGGGAAGCAGAAATAGCAGACCCTCAGATCATCACAGCAACTCCACTAATAGAATACAGCATTAAAAAGATTGCTGTAACCGCAGACCTGCAGGAGATTCTGTTGGCTTTAGAACAGGAGATAGCAGAAACCACGGACAACCCGATAATCGAATCGACCACCGTTGCCACAGTACCGGATACCCCAAAGGAGAGGAGAGCTCCTGCGTCTGATCTGATATTGATTGAAAATCTTCATAAAGACATATCCACTACCAAAAAAGATAGAGGCTGGACTCTGGCCGTAAACGCAAACACAAGCAGCGGTCGTTCCCAAAGTTTTATAAATGGATATTATACTGACCAACAATATGGATATTCGCAAACTATAAAAAGTTCAGGTAATAATGATTATGCTGCTGATTTGTCTGCGTCCATTGAATCGTTAGAGAAGATTTACATGAGCCATTTTGCATCTATCCGCCATATGCCGCCCGTCTCCTTTGGGGTCAATGTACGCAAAAAAATTGGAAAACAGATTGATCTGGAAAGTGGTATAGTATATACTTTTCTCTCTTCCCGACTTTCATGGTCGGGGTCAGATACCAACTGCGAGGTGCGACAAAGTTTGCACTATGTGGGAGTTCCTGCCAATATCGTTGTTTCTCTGTGGAACAATCGATCTAATTGGCAGATCTATCTCTCGTCAGGTGTGATGGTCGAAAAGGGGCTGCGCGGTATTTACGTTCAAGATTTACAGACTGCTCCCCGAAACACTTTTACCACGGTAAAAAGCTCCATCGATGGTTTTCAGTGGTCGTTGAACGGAGCACTCGGGGTCAACTACAAGCTGAGCAAAAATATTGGTTTCTATCTTGAACCACGATTTGGCTACAGTTTTGACTGCGACCAACCAATCAGCATGCGCACCGAATGGCCGCTCTATGTGGGAGTCGGCTTTGGAGTTAATTATCAATTCAAATAACAAATTATACACTCTTAATATTTAATCAAATGAAAAAATTGCTTCTTCTATTTTTTGCCGGAATGATCGTGATTAACGGCTGTAAAGATGTGGTTATTGAAACAGTCCTTGAAAAAGACATTGATATCGAGATGTTTACCTATATGGTTAACGAACCCATATTTATGGACACCAAAGCGTTTCGTGAATCGGTAAGCGTGACCACTAAAGCCCAACCTATTAACAATCACGGAAAAATGTGCTTCTACCAAGGATACCTTTATGTTTCCGAAACAGAGAAAGGAATCCATATCATCAACAACAACGATCCCTCAAAGCCACAAAATGTAGGATTTATTGAATTGATCGGCAACGTCGATCTGGCCATCCGTAATGACAAACTTTATGCCGACTCCTATATGGACTTGGTGTGGTTTGACATTAGTGATCCTCAAAAGCCTGAATTGGAAGGGCGGCTTGAAGATGTTTTTACAAAATATTTTTGCCTGCCTTTGACCAGAAATAACTATCTGATCGATTACCGTTCCTGTTTTGATGAAAACGGTGCTATGAAAGGCATCGTTGTGGGTTGGAATGTGACGGAGCGTACCGACATCTCTTCGATTTATGATATGGTATACTTAGTGCCATTTAGAGAATTTGGCGTCATCCGAGCACAGATAGCTTCCAGCCCATCTCCCAGTAGCAGCATAAATGGCGTAAATGGTTCCATGTCAAGATTTGCGCTGTATGATCACTATATGTACTCGGTCATCAACAACTTTATGAGTATTATAGACTTAAACGGCAACCAACCGGAGAAAGTTGTAGAAAATATATACATAGGATGGGAGGTAGAAACCATATTCAACTACAAAGAGTACATGTTCATGGGCACACCTACCGGAATGCTTATCTATTCTGTCGCCGATCCGTTGAAACCTGTGTTCATTCGGGCCATCTTTCATATCTTTGGCTGCGATCCGGTGGTGGTAGAAGATGATATTGCTTATGTGACCATACATTCGGGCAATTTTTGCGGACAAAATAATAATGAGCTGATTATTTACGATGTGAGCGATGTTTACGATCCAAGGCACATTGTCTCCTATGCCATGAAAAATCCAAAAGGACTGGGTATTGATAACGGCACCCTCTTTGTTTGTGACGACGGTCTTAAAATTTTTGACGCTGCAAACCCGCAAACCATCATGGCCAATCGCCTTGCCCACTATTCCGGCATGGATGGCTACGATGTAATTCCATTTGATAACGTGCTCATGATGATTGCAGATGACGGCCTCTATCAATACGACTATTCTGATTTGACACAAATTCATCTGTTGAGCAAGCTACCGATCGAGAAGCAGTAGCTTTGGGTATTTGGTTTTTTCTACCTTTGTGCATCAAAATCCAATCGTATGAAAAAACATCACCTCTTCTTTCTGTTCTCTATCTGTGCAATAGCTCTCACCGGACAAACCAGCGACTCCTTTATCACTTACTGCGAGCAGTTCGATTTTAAGAAAACGCCGCGTTATGCTGAGACCGTCGATTTTTGCAAACGCTTGGCAGAGGCCTCCCCTCTTGCTCATTACACCACTTTTGGCAAAAGTCCCCAAGGGCGCGATTTGCCTTTGCTGATTGTAGATAAAGACCAACTCTTTACCCCTGGGGCGGTGCGTCAAACCGACAAGGTGGTGATGCTGGTCGAAGCGTGTATCCATGCGGGCGAACCCGACGGAAAAGACGCCGGCCTGATGTTTTTGCGCGACCTTCTCATCCACAAAAAACATCGCGATATTTTAGACCACGTAACCATTCTCTTTATCCCCATTTTTAATGTGGATGGGCACGAGAATTTCAGCTCCATGAACCGGATCAACCAAAATGGGCCCGAAGAGTTGGGGAGCCGGATCACTGCACAAAACCGCAACCTTAACCGCGACTTTCTTAAAGCTGACGCCCTTGAGATGCACCACTGGTTAAACCTCTATCATGCATGGCTTCCCGAGCTGTTTATGGATATACATGTTACCAACGGAGCCGATTTTCAATATGTTTCGACTTACGGAATTGAGCTGAGCAATCACAACATGGAGGCCAACATCCGAAAATGGGCCAAAGAGGTGTATGAGAAACAATTTCAAGCGCAGATGCATGCGGCAGGCTATCCTGTGTTCCCCTATTTTGAGCCTTTTAGCTGGAACAACGCAGATCTGGGCATTGTGTGCCAATCGTATCCCCCGCAATACTCCAACGGTTATGCGGCTGCAATGAACAGAGTGGGCGTATTGGTAGAAAACCACATCTATAAGCCTTACGAACAAAGGGTAAAGGCCACTTATGAGATGATTCGCATTAGCGGACAAATTTTGCGCAACGACTATAAAAACCTCAGACGAAGCATTGAACTCTCTGATCAAATTGTTGCCTCTTCCGCTTTTCGCGTGGAACCTATGCCGTTAGGCTATCAAACATCTCGTCAAGATAGTGTGATGATCGATTTTTTGGCGTGGGGAAAGAAGACGATCAAAAGCGACCTCTCGGGTGCAGACTGGACGAGCCACGACTACGACAATCCCATCACAATAAGTGTTGGATTGTATGACGTCCCCATTGTGACACAATCTGTTCGTTTACCGGATGCCTACATCATCAAACCGGAATGTTTGGACGCCATCGCCGTTTTGGATCGACATCATATTCAATATACCCGTTTGCAAGAGGGCGCATTGATGTTGGTCGAAACGCATCGCTTTACCAGGGTACAATTTTCTCAAAGACAAAACGAAGGACGTATCACCGTCACGCCGGAGTTCACCACCCAGCCTGAGCGCGTCTACTACCCTGCCGGCTCAGTACTGGTATCCATGAACCAGATTCGCGCCCGTTTGATAGCCCATCTCTTTGAGCCTAACGGCCCTACCTCATTAGTCTATTGGGGCCACTTTATGCCCTGGTGCCAACCCGCCAGCGAATTTTACATCAACGTGGGCTACATGGAGGTCAAGGGACGCGAAATGTTGGCTCAGGATCCCCTGTTGCGTAAAGCCTTTGAAGAGAAAAAGGCGGCCGATCCTGCCTTTGCTAACAATCCACAAGCTATTTTGATGTTCTTTATGACGGAGTTACGAAAAAACGTAGAGCCAACCAACAATCAATATCCGGTGGGAAGAATATTTTACCGTTAACCTGAGGTTTTACAGTGCCTCTATTTTGCCATTTCCTGCCTTTTCTGCCACCATTTGATACCAATCCTTCCCTTGGGGGCATTGGGCCAAACCTTGGGCATTAAACGCCAATTTATGCCCCATTTTACTTACCCAGCCTGTTTGTCGTGCAGGATTGCCTACAACAAGCGCATAGTCCGGCACATCTTTGGTCACCACCGCTCCTGCGCCAACGAATGAGTAAGCGCCAATCTTACGCCCGCAAATGATTGTGGCATTGGCGCCAATAGTGGCTCCCCTACCCACGTATGTGGGCGTATACTCGTTTTTACGGTTCACAGCGCTCCGAGGATTGATTATATTCGTAAAAACAGACGATGGCCCTAAAAAGACGTCGTCTTCACAGGTTACTCCCGAATAAATCGACACATTATTCTGTACCTTAACATTTTGACCCAATTTTACACCTGAAGCCACCATCACATTTTGTCCAATGTTGCACGACTCCCCTATCACCGCGCCGCTCATGATATGGGAAAAATGCCAAATTTTGGTGTTGTTTCCTATGGAACATCCTTCATCTATAATTGCTGTGGAGTGTGCAAAAAAATGCATAATCTGACTGTTATATATTGTTAAAGAAATTTCTGATTTGGGTAATAACTCTGTCTTGTATTTCAACCGTTAGTTCAGTATGCATTGGTAACGACAAAACCTCTGAACATAGTTGCTCTGAATTGAAAAGAGTACCTGACTTACGAATTATTGAGGTAAATGCTTCCTGTTTTTGCACTGAAACCGGATAATAAATTGCGCTTGGTATTTTGAATGAAGTCAAATGCCGTACCAATTCATCACGCCAGCCGTTTAAAACCCTTAATGTATATTGATGGTAAACGTGTGTTGAATAGCTTTCCTCTAATGGACACGCCAAGCCGTCGATGTCCCGTAAAGCTTGGGTATATTCTTGCGCCGCCCGGTATCGTGCCGCTTCATATTGATCCAAATACTTTAACTTGACCTCCAAGATTGCAGCCTGCAGCGTATCTAATCGGGAATTACATCCCAATACTTCGTGTATATACTTCATTCTCTGCCCATGACGTGTGATCATCCTCATCTGTGCCGCTAAATGCGCGTCCTTTGTCATCATTGCTCCGCCATCTCCAAAGCACCCCAAGTTCTTTGAAGGGAAAAAGGAGGTGCATCCAATGTGGCCAATCGTCCCGGCTCTCCGGTTTTTGTATTGTCCGGTCAAATATTTGGCGCCCAAGGCCTGCGCGGTATCTTCCACCACAAAGAGCCCTTTTGCTTTTGCCCACTCCATGATGGGTTCCATAGGGGCGCATTGCCCAAAAAGGTGTACAGGCACAATCGCTTTGGTCTTAGGTGACCACGCCTGCTCCAAAGCGTGGAACGTCATATTAAAGTTATGGGGATCCACATCAACCACAACAGGGACAAGTCCCAGCAAAGCAGCGGCTTCTGCCGGAGCTATATAAGTAAAGGCAGGGACTATCACTTCATCACCGGGTTTCAATCCAAGCGCCATAAACGCAATTTGGAGCGCATCTGTGCCGTTGGCGCACGGGATCACGTGGGGAACATCCAAATAGGAGGCAAGCTGCGTAGCAAAACGCTCCACCTGAGGGCCATTGATGAAAGCTGTAGATGTCAGCACTTCTGCCATGGCAACATCAACCTCGTTTTTGATGTTGAGGTATTGGCCGTACAGGTCAACCATTCGGATTTGGGGATCATCCATGTATTTACATGGATTTTAAATATTTACCTATAGATATCTTTGACATGATCCTGCCGTGTATGTCGGCGATGGGAATACGTTCTTGAGTCATTGAATCGCGCTCCCGTAAAGTCACCATGTTGTCTTCAAGCGTTTGGTGATCAATGGTGATGCAGTAGGGGGTACCTATTGCGTCCTGACGGCGGTAGCGTTTGCCGATGCTGTCCTTTTCATCATATTGGGTCTGCATATCAAACTTTAGCAAGTCCAGCACCTCACGTGCTTTTTGAGGAAGGCCGTCTTTTTTGACTAAAGGCAACACCGCTGCTTTTATGGGCGCCAACACTGCCGGCAGTTTTAGCAGCACACGGCTCTCTCCACCCTCTAAAGCCTCCTCTATATAGGCGGCAGAGAGCATGGCCAAAAAGGTGCGGTCTAAGCCAATAGAAGTCTCGATGACGTAGGGGACATAACTCTCATTGGTTTCTGGGTCAAAAAATTGCTGTTTACGTCCCGAATATTTTTGATGCTGTGTCAAGTCAAAATCGGTACGAGAGTGTATCCCCTCTAACTCTTTAAATCCAAACGGAAAAGCAAATTCAATGTCGCAGGCGGCATTGGCGTAGTGCGCCAACTTATCATGATCGTGAAAACGATAGCGATCTGCACCTAACCCTAAAGACAAGTGCCAGCGCAAACGGGCCTCTTTCCAGTGGTTGTACCACTCCATCTCTGTGCCGGGGCGCACAAAAAACTGCATCTCCATCTGCTCAAATTCCCTCATCCTAAAGATAAATTGTCGTGCTACAATTTCATTCCTAAAGGCTTTCCCAATCTGGGCAATACCAAATGGGATCTTCATGCGTCCGCTCTTTTGTACATTCAAAAAGTTGACGAATATTCCCTGTGCCGTTTCTGGGCGCAGATATATCTGATCGGCCTCATCACTCACGCTTCCCATTTTTGTGCTGAACATAAGGTTAAATTGACGCACTTCCGTCCAGTTGCGAGAGCCCGAAACGGGGCACACAATCTCGCAATCGAGGATCAACTGACGGAGTCCCTCCCAATCATTTTGGTTTAGGGCGTCGCTCATTTTTTGCGTTACTAAATCTATTTTTTCTTTGACTCGCAAAACGTTGGGATTGGTTTTTAAAAATTGTGCCTCGTGAAACGTATCCCCAAAACGCTTGCGTCCCTTCTCAACTTCTTTTTCTATTTTTTCCTGTTGCTTAGATAGGTAGTCCTCCAGCAGCACATCTGCACGGTATCTTTTTTTAGAATCTTTGTTGTCGATCAACGGATCGTTAAAGGCCCCTACATGTCCGGACGCTTCCCAAACCTTGGGGTGCATAAAAATGGCGGCATCCAATCCCACGATGTTTTCGTGCAAGTGTACCATCGCTTCCCACCAATAGCGTTTGATGTTATTTTTTAACTCTACACCCATTTGCCCGTAATCGTATACGGCGCTCATTCCGTCGTATATTTCGCTGGACTGAAATACAAACCCATACTCTTTGGCATGGGCAATAATGTTCTTGAATAGATCTTCTTGATTCATCGATTTTTATATAATGATTTACTGTGCAAAGGTAGCTAAAATCCCAAATTTTTGATCATCTCTCCGGCTGTAAAATCCAAAATTGGGTGCTTCCACGTGGGGGCCACTTCTGATAAAGGTTCTAAGGCAAACGTTCTCAAGTGTAACCGGGGGTGGGGGAGGGTCAGTTGGGGCGTTTGACAAACCTCCTCTTCATAGAACAGGATGTCGATATCGATGCACCGAGAGGTGTAGGTACACTCAAGATTTGCCGGACGCTCTCTACCCAGTAAGACCTCAATACGCAGACAATGAGAAAGTAGCTCTTGAGATGTATGGGCGGTATCAATCAATATAGCCTGATTCAAAAAGGGGGTATCGGCTTCAAACCCCCAGGGCGCTGTTTCGTAAATCTTGGATACTTTGATGACCTGTCCGCAGTCAAGAGCAATACGAGACCGGGCTTGCGACAGCAACGCCTCTCTGTCGCCTAAGTTACTTCCCAAAAGCAAACACGCTTTCATGATTTCTGCCGGTAGACCAGCGCATACGTTTTGATCTGTTTGAGCATAGAAACCAATCCGTTGGCACGTGTTGGCGA
>WQYK01000065.1 GCA_009781275.1 Bacteroidales bacterium
TACGTATACCATTGAAATATTAAAGATGGCATCAAGGGCCTCTATGCGCACACTTTGAACAACCGTTACCATCGCTTTGTCGCCATTGGCAGCCACAAAGGTAAGGGTGATGGCGGGTCGGGCGCCGGGGCCGGGGTTTGGTTCTTCTACTTCCAGAGTAACAGTAACCGGCCCTCCGGTGAGGCTGTGGTCGGGAGTGGCGGAGAGCCAAGAGGGGAGGTCTTGAAGCTCCCAAAGTATGTCGCAATCAAGGGTGAGGATCCGAATGGCGCCAACAGATCCGTCAATGGAAACAGAGCCTGGTGCAACAGAAATGACGGTGGGTATGCAGCAATCATAATTACTGCAGCTGGTAAGCATCAATCCTGTCAAAATCATCGATAAAAAAATTTTCTTTAGCATACATTGTGGTTTTTTGGTGTGAACATTAGTTGCATATCTTTTATCAATTGGGGTTAGGCGCGGATATATGAACTTTTTTAACAACAAACAATAAAAAACGCTACATTTGTGAGAAATTGTTTCGTCAGAAATCTAAATTCCTAAAATTTTAAATATGAAAAAAATCAGTTTATTACTCGGAGCTTTTTTGCTCACGTTTCAGTTGGCAATTGCCGACGAAGGCATGTGGCTTTTGCCGCTTATTCAAAAACTCAATGCCGACGGTCTTAAAAAGGCTGGTCTAAAAATCTCTGCGGAAGATATTTACAGCATCAACAAGTCGAGTTTAAAAGACGCCATTTTGGTCTTTGGCGGCGGATGTACTGCCGAGGTGATCTCTAAAGATGGATTGGTATTAACCAACCACCACTGCGGTTACGGAGTCATCCAACGACTCAGCTCTATGGAGCATAACTACCTGCAAGACGGATTCTGGGCCATGAACCGTCAGGAAGAGATTCCGGCGCCCGGCCTCACTGTTACTTTCTTAGACAGGATGGAAGATGTGAGCATTCAGATGAACGAAGCACTAAAAGACTGTAAAACAGAAGCTGAGCGTAACAGAGTCATCACAGCCACCGGAGATGAAATCTCCAAAAAAGCCGTTGGCAACAATCCACACCTTAGGGCCCGTGTCGCCTCTATGTATGGCGGGAACATGTTCTATTTAGTGGTGACTAAAACGTATAGCGACGTTCGTTTTGTGGGCGCACCCCCCTCCTCTATTGGCAAATATGGCGGCGATACCGACAACTGGATCTGGCCCCGTCACACCGGTGACTTTGCAATCTTTCGCATCTACGCCGACAAAGACAACAATCCGGCTATATACGATCCTTCTAATCAGCCATATAAGCCAGTCAAACACCTGACCATCTCGTTGGCGGGAGTCAAAGAGGGCGATTTTAACATGATTATCGGACAACCCGGACGCACGACCCGCTTTATGACCTCTGCCGAGGTCGAGGAGCAACGCGACATTGTAAACGGAATTGGCATATACGCACGTACTATATATCAAGATATTGTACAGGCGGACATGTTGGCAGACCCAAAGGTACAACTTCAATACGCCTCTAAGTTTTCCGGCTCTTCCAACTTCTGGAAAAAGTGGACAGGAATGACTGAGACCTTTGCCAAATTGGACGTAGTAAATCGCCGTGCAGAGGAAGAGAGGGCTTTTGAAGCGTGGGCATCCGCCCATCCCGCCCGTCTCGAAAAGTATGGAACTGCCGTGAACGACATCAACAGCGCTGTTGCGGGTCGCAGGGATATTCGTTCTCAGCTAACCTATTTATCTGAAACTCTTAGTAGAATGGAGATTGTGGGTTTTGCCGGACAGCTGCAACGCTTTCTTCCCATTTTGGAGAAAGGCGACCAAAAAGAGATACAGGAATTTATTGACGGGGTCAAGAGTTTAGCCGCCCGTTTTTATGATAACTACAATCAGCCAACCGACCGCAAAGTGTGTGTGGCAATGCTTAGGCTCTATGCAGAAGAGATTGAACGTGCCGACCAGCCCTCTTTCTTTCAAATCATCCGCAACAACTATAACAGATCCATTGAGGCATTTGTAAACGACATGTTTGCCAAATCGCTCTTTGCCACTCCTGCCAAATGGGAAGCGTTTTTACAAAACCCCTGTCCCGAAACGCTCAAAAACGATCCTGCCTTTGTGGTTGCCGCCTCCGTCACCCAAAAAATGATGATGCTGATGGCGCAGGTCGCGCCTTTTAACGAGCAGGTTTCAAAAGCACAACGTACATACATTGCCGGTACCTTAGAGAAGAACCAGGGCAAAGCGCTCTACCCCGACGCCAACTCCACCCTGCGCCTCACCTACGGTCATGTCCAAAGCTATACCCCCAGAGACGCCGTTGAATACAAGTACTACACCACACATCGCGGCGTATTGGAAAAAGAGGATTTTAATTGGGAGTTTGAGGTGCATCCCCGCCTTAAAGAGCTTCTTCTAAAGGGCGACTTTGGCAGATATGCCAACGCAAAGGGAGAGTTGCCAATATGTTTTATCAACAACTTAGACATTACCAATGGAAACTCCGGAAGTCCGGTACTCAACGCCAAGGGTGAATTGATTGGTTGCGCCTTTGACGGCAATTGGGAGGCAATGAGCGCTGACGTTATCTTTGAACCTGAATTACAGCGTTGTATCTCAGTTGATATTCGCTATGTCCTCTGGGTCATCGACAAGTTTGGCGGAGCAGGGCACTTGGTTAATGAGATGACGATTGCACGATAAAAAAGAAGAGCGGCTAAGCCGCTCTTCTTTTTTTTACACAAAAATAGCTACCTTTGCATCCATCAGAATATGAGGTATCCCTTTAATATTTTCAGGATCATCCTGATTGCTACAATCACACTATCTGTTCTCAGTTGTGAAGAGAGGGAGATCCCAACCCCAGAAACAGAGAAGTCTGTGTTGCTTTATTTTGCAGCAAATAATGACATCAGTCACTATTTGTTAGCTAATATTGAATCCTTAAAAAAGGGATACCTCCCTTCTAACGGAAATATCATCATCTATTTAGATGCTCCCAACGCCGCACCAAAACTTTTTAGATTAGCAAAGAACAAAGCCACAAACACCATAGAAGAAGTGTTGATTGAGCAATATGCACAGGATGAACGAGCAACTGATCCTGCTGTGTTAACAAGGACACTACTTCGTTTGCAGGAACGTTTTCCTGCCAAAGAGTATGGCTTGATCATGTCGTCGCACGCTACGGGCTGGCTGCCAAAAGGCGCGCTATCCTCTTCTGACCTCCGTTCAAAAAGTCTATTCGCGCCTCCCATGCACATTAGTAACGACGACTTACCAATCACCAAAACATTTGGTGAATATGCAAGCGACCCCGGAATGGATCTAACTGATTTGGCCAATGCAATCCCTTATCGTCTCTCATTTATCCTTTTTGATGCCTGTTTCATGGGTGGTATTGAAACGGCTTTTGCGCTACGTAATGTTACCGACTATTTAATCGCCTCCCCCACAGAGATTTTAGCTCAAGGTTTTCCCTTTGACAAGATCATGCAGCCCATATTTTCGCCTAAATCGGACCTCAAACAGGTTTGTAACGCTTTTTATAACTTTTACAAGGATCATCCGTCCGAAAATTTACAGTCAGCGACTATCGCACTCTATCACACAGAATCGCTGGATGAATTGGCCAATAACCTAAAGACGATTTATAACACTTATCGGGCAGATCTCATCCACTTTTCGCCCAATAGTATACAGCATTATGCAAACGCGTCTCTCTTTTATGATCTGGATGAATTTATCATGCAACTGACAAGCCCGATTGAGTATGCTTCGTTTAAAACCGCTATTAATAAGGTAGTGGTGCACAAACAGGCAACAAATAGTTTTTTAAGCAGAGTGGTCAGCAATGCCTACGTTCCCATTCGTCACTTTGGAGGAATCTCTACCTATATACCTATCGATACACAGCCTTTGTTACGCGCCGCCTACAGAGAGACGGAGTGGAACCGCGCCGTACGTTTGATTGAATAAAGACAACCATTAATCGTTATTTATGAAAAAAATCCTTTTTCTCCTTGCATCAGCGTTATTGCTTAGCGCATTCATGTATGTCAATGATCCCCAGCAACAAAACTACACCGTTCCATCGTGGACGCTCTATCAGCGCGCCCTGCAGTCGGGTCAAAGCGTAGATGAAGCCAAAGCGTTGTTGGTCTCAAAAGAGTTCCCCTACAACATCAACACCACCCTTAACGGCGACCCGACCACCCAAATCGGTGTTGCCTGGTTTACCAATGCAGGTGTTACCGGGGGTATGGTACAAATTGTTGAAGGAAACGCCTTTGGTGCATCTGCCTTTTCCAATGCCCGCACCATAGCAGCAACGTATGTAGCCGTGGATACCATTAACTATGTAAGCCTTGGTAGAGCAGACGGGAGCAATAACAGTGCGGGATTGATGGCCGCCACCGGTTTTTCTGCGGGTGAAAAGCGCTCTTATACAAGCAACAAAGCACTTATCAACCACCTTTATCCCAATACCACCTACTTCTATCGCGTAGGAAAAGAGGACGCCTGGAGCCCGGTAGGCGCCTTTACCACTGCCAAAGAGAACAAAGAGTCGTTTCAATTTATTTACATAACAGACACTCAGGCAAATACTGATGATAACTTTGAAGTCTCCCAAAAAACAATAGAAGCAGCCTATGAACATGTTCCCGATGCAAAATTTGTGCTCATTACAGGCGACCATATCGAATCGGCAGGGTTACAAAGCTCTGAGTGGGAGTGGGAGCAGTGGTTTGAAAAGATGCAGCATATTTGGCTGCGTTTGCCCATTGCGCCTACACAGGGGAATCACGACGCCAGTCCTTTTGGCAACTTTGAACATCACTTTAATACCAACAACACTTTTAATCAAAAGCAATCGGATGACCAGGCAAAAACAGCCATGAATGGCGTTGTCTACTCCTTTGTGTATGGGGATGCTTTGTTTATGATGATTAGTTACGAAGACTTTAGAAAAGGTGAACCCTATTTTGCAGCCTTAGAGCAGTGGATGCGGGAAGAGGTGTCTGCACATACCCACATTAAGTGGAAAATTGCCGCCTTTCACAAAACCATGTTCACAGGCGCAGGGCATCAAAACGGTAGCGATGGAAGAATTGTGCGCGAGCGTTTTGCTCCGCTCTTTCAAGAGCTAAAGATTGACCTGGCTTTTCAGGGACACGACCATGTTTATGAAGTGATTGGGATAGGAACAACCACAAGCGGAGAGGGTGTCTACGACGTCTCCAATGGAGTGCTCTACTTTCTAAACAACTCTGCAGGAAAAAAGAAATACCAACCCCGCACCCAAGAGCAGATGGAGGCCGCATTTGAACAACATGGTGTAAACAATTATTTTGAACTATTCTATCGATTGGGACAAACGGGCGAGCCCACTTTTAGCCACGTAACCATCTCTACTGAAGCCATTGACATTGCCACTTACACCGTAAACGACGACGGAACCACTGCGTTGTTTGACGCTTTTAAGATCGTAAAAAAATAAACGTCCCTATTTAAACAAAAAACCCAACCCTATCGACAGTCGGTTCACGTCTGTGGTGATGGTTCGTTGGTAATAATACGATTGCTTGTTTTTGGTTTCGCTCTTTAGGCGTTGATAAAAATATCCCAATGTCAGTATGAAATCGGCACGCTCGTTGATCATCACCTTGAATCCTATTTCCGGATTTAGCATTGCACCCACGCTGTGTCTGTAATCATTATTATTATACCCCCATATATCTTTTTTGCTATTGGTATAAGAATAGCCGGCCTTTAGTACAAGTACAGGACTCAGATTGTCTTTAAACAGTGTGATTCTAAAGTCGGCAAAAAAGGGAACGATCGTGTAGGAGAACGGTATCATCCCTACGCCCAAGCCAACCGAAAAGTGCTCGTTGACGTGATAACCGTTAATGTTTACAACCGATGGTACCAAGTTTGATTTGATTGGGGTGGGAACAGAGTTGTTCACTTCGGCTTCGCCAATCAGAAACGACAACTGGGTGATGTTAAAATAACCTCCCTGCGCCCATAGCGGTGAAGCTGTCCAAAGAGATATGATTAGTATGAATAGCTTTTTCATATTTTCTGTTGTTTATTTTTTATCGACTTTTATTGAACTCAACTCCTTGATATTGTTTATATCGGAGTAGTCATATTGATACAAGCCATCGTCCCCGATCAGCATGAGCGTCCCCTTATAGGGAATCACATCAAATCCGTGAATCGATGTAAATTGCTTTATTGGTTTTGTTCCTACCAATACAGGAATGGTGGCGTCAAATATTTTTAAGCCCCGATCACATACAAACAGCGTATTCCCGTCGATACCCAAACCGTAAGGTTCGTTCATATCAAAAGAGGCTTTAAGCACGGGCGCTAAAGGGTTGCTGATATCCACCACTTGGAGCAAGCTAAGGTTTTGACCGCACGCATTTCCTCCTCTGATGGTTACATACGCATAATCACCCTGCACCACCACCGGGTCGCATCCCAAAATATGCCATACCGAAGACAGGTAGTTTGGTTTTGCCGGATCGTCTAATCCATATATAATCATACCTGTTGTTGTCCCCAAAAAAAGCTTTTGGTCGTATGGAAAAATCGTCTCAACATTCCAATTGATGTATTGCTCATACCCTTTGATGGCTGCGTTTCCATACAGTGAAAACACTTTTAACATATTGCTGTTTACAACATACAAGAAATCGTCATAGACAGCAAAGCGCGACATGGAGCCGGTAACTGAAGAGATGCTCGGGCCGGAAGATAATAGTTTACCGCTATTTGCCCACGAAGAGGCGGCTGCGTCTGTCATGAAATAACATCCCGGACAGGGATAGTAGGGGATAAACTCCTCTTTTTCAACAATGGTCTTCACTTCCCAGCCAATCACCACGCCATTTTTCCAGTCAATGGTTCTAATGGGATAGTCATTGCCGGTAGGGGGAAGGACGTTGCTAAAGACATTCTCTGCCCGACCACACTCAAAAGGTAGTGCAGGATTGGAGATGTCAAACAAAACCAAGTCAATATAACTGTCAGCATAGAGGATGTTGTCACCAACCGTAATGTCTATATTGCCCAAAAGTTCAATAAAGGCCACGGGTTTAGGAGCGGCGGGATTGCTGTTGTCGATAACGTGTATCCCCTCCTGAATTTCGTAAATAAACAGATAGTCGCCGTATAAACAAATTTTTCCCGGGTTCACTAATTTTTGGGCGGGTTTTGCCGCTTTGCTCATTCTAAACTCGAAAAACGACATATACACCGGCTCATTTGCTGTGTATGTGAGGGTGCTTTGTACCCGGTCACATCCTCCGGACATCAAAAAGAGGGCGCCGGCGCAAGCCCAAACAACGATTTTTTTCATTGATTTCAGATTTTATAGGTTACGTTATATATATAGATGCAAAAAAGTCGAAAACGTTGCATCAAATTTAAAAAATTTTAAACTTTTTTAACGCTCCGCTTATATGCTCCACTATATCAGAAGCCATGACAGAACGTTGACCCAATGCTTCTGCCGCTAAATCTCCGGCGACTCCGTGGAGGCAGACGCCTGCAAGTGCGCTTTCCTGCGGGGACAAGCCTTGGCCCATCAATCCGAGCAAAATACCCGTGAGTACGTCTCCGCTGCCGGCAGTGGCCATACCCGGATTGCCCGATACGTTAAAACAGACTGTACCATCCGGAAATGCAATGGAGGTAAACGCGCCTTTAAGCACAACAATGACTTGATGTTGAGCAGAGAAACAGCGTTGCAATTGGAGTCGTTCATGGTCGTTCTCCCACCCTCCGGCAAGGCGCTTAAACTCTCCGGGATGAGGCGTGATAATCGAATTTTGCGGAACATGCGCCCACAACTCACAATGTGTTGCCAAAATATTGAGGGCGTCTGCGTCCAAAACGCATGGATGTGTTTGGATGGCAAGGAGCTTAGACAAGCGTTCAACTGCCGTGTCCGAAGTGCCCAAGCCAGGCCCGGCGCCAAATAGAGTTGAATCGCTTACATCTTGGACAATAGCTTCCGGCACCAACAACTGCATGAGTTGTGCCTCCGACGCAGGCACCAACGCCGCAACCCAACCGGCGCCTGTGCGGTACGCTGCATTAACAGCCAACGCGGCCGCGCCCATCATACCTGTTGAGCCTGCCAAAATGCTTACACGTCCTGCCGTTCCTTTGTGCAAGAACTTGGGCAACGGTTTTAATAACGAGACTATTAAATTTGGATTGATCGTTCGGTACGGCGTTTCTACCGCCACAATTGCCTCAGGAGCTAAGCCTAATGGAACCACTTGCCACGCACCAACGTAAGGAGCGCTCTCCGGAAAGAAAAACGAAAGCTTGGGAAAGTCCAGCGTCAGGGTAATATGCGCCCGCACTAGGGCAACATCCTCCATATCGGCATTCTCCTCACCATGCCATCCCGACGGAATATCCAAGGCGATTCGGATGCCGGAGGCGCCATTCATCCACCTCACCCATGTTGCCGCCACTCCGTCCAACGGACGGTTGAGCCCCGCGCCAAAGAGGGCGTCAATCAGTAGGGTCGATTCGCAAATCGTGGGCAACGGTTTGAACTCA
>WQYK01000066.1 GCA_009781275.1 Bacteroidales bacterium
CTCTTCAAAAGAAGATCCATGGGTCGATACGTTGAGTTTTTTTATTTTTGATGCAGACATTTTTAACGCCTATACTTGGGAAGAAATTCAAAGCGGCTACATGGTTTTAAAAAGGTATGATTTGAGTCCGCAAGATTTAAGAGCACTGAGAAGAAGGATTACCTATCCTCCGGATGAACGTATGAAAAATATGAAGATGCATCCACCTTCTGAAAATTTCTGATTATCATACGAGTGTCCCATTCCAAAAAACAGGAAAAGTTTTCGTAGATTTGCAGTGAGCTCAACAAACATCGAAATTGAAAAAATGGTCAATATGAAAAAAATAGCAGTTAGACTAAAGAAATTCATTATGAGTAGAGTATGTTTAGTCTTATGGACTGTTGCTGTATGTTCTTCTTGCTCCACGTCAAAATTTATAAATCCAAATATTAATCCTATTGAGATAAACTGGATGCTAAAAATTGAACCTTTTTCCTATATTTCTCTCATTGAGACAGGGAATAAGAGTACTTACAATGAAGTAATTTCAAGTAGCACAAAAATGATACTAAATGAATCGGTGGAAGCATTTAGGGTAAGACTTCGTTTGTCTTCTAAAGAGATAAGATTAACTGATTCGTTTGAAAAAAACCAACTTGAGCAGGAATTGAATTTTTTGATAATGTCTGCAGAGCAAAACAGAAGTAAAAATAATATTCCTATTACTCCTTTGATTAGTTCTTTGCTAAGTAAAAACGACGCAAGATTTGGATTGATTATCGTCCAGAGTGGCTTTACAAGAGTAAAAGGCAATTATGGAGGCCAAGTTGCCATGGCAATAGGAATTGGAATTGCAACAGGACTTCTGACAGGAGTGGCTTTTACCCCAATGCCCGAAAAAGCAGAATCAACACTGCACGCAATGATTGTTGATAATCAAAATAAAAATGTGGTGTTCTACAACAAATCTGTTTTGAAGGGCAAAGAACCAACTGAGAAGACGAATATTATAAAACAGATTGATAAAGTTTTTGAAAAATATTATTGGGTAAAAAGATGAAAATGAATAAATAACATTATGAGAATGATCGTCTTTAAAAATTTCTAACGTGTTGTAAGTACCCCCATAAATCCTACAATTTAAAAATGTACAATAAGAAAAAATTTTAACTTTGTAGCGTGAAAATGGTCATCTTTAAAAGAATTAAATATGGAAATGTACAGTAAATTCAAATCAGGAGCCCATTCAAAAAGCGAAACAAGTCAGAAAAGACTGGCCAATATGGGAAGCGTAGCTTTGCTTTGTCTGATTTTGCTCTGCGGTAAATATGCCTATTCACAAACGACAGCAAGCATTGAAAACATCTGGCAAACACATAATGTAGTTAATAACGATGAACAGGGAATGAACATCCATGTAAAATTCTCTTTCACAGGTATGTTAAACAAAACAGGCTGGTGTGCTGCGTATTTTTACAACGAAACAGGCGGTGTGCTGATAGATAAAAACCAAAGCTACGGCACTGCCGATGGCCAGGTATCTACAGGTAGCCAGTTTACGCCAAATATTGCCGACGGCATTTACAGTGATTTTGTCTTATTTATTCCTTACTCCGAACTCCACTTGCCGGATGGTCAGCATAACATTAGATTCTTTGTAACAATATTTGACAACACGATGTCTATCGCAAATTCAGACTTTCATGAATTTCAGATCAATTGGACTCAACCAACAAACACTCTGTTTTCTCAAAATTCTTCTCAACAGACACTCTATAATCGAACGCAACAGAATAGCGGAGTTTTCTTTGAATCAAGACAGCAGGCAGGTTATAATGCTAAGCATGAAAGTGAAAAACATACATCAATTAATGTTGGTGTGTTAATGGGAGGAGGCAGTTTAATTGGAGCAGATCTTGAGTTTTTGGTCATGAAACGTCTTGGGTTACAATTGGGAGCAGGCATAACCAGTATGGGGTTGGGTATTAATTATCATTTTGAACCCTACATTAATTCTCAGTTTGTGTCGGTTCAATATTGGCATCAAGGTTTTGGAAACAACCACTATGCCTCCTATCTTGGCCCTGTGTATACGTACCGCGCTCAAAAAATATTTCAAATCAGCTTAGGGTTTGGTACAGTACTGTCCAGAGGCCCGCTGTGGAACATGGATAAAGACACCCCTGTGGCATTATTGTACAGCATTGGGCTTTTCTTCCCATTGTGAGATTGACCAAGCTTAGGAGATTGGGTTGGTGTGTAAAGTGTTTTATGTTTTGGCCGTGGTGAATGGCAATTTTTCTAAAGGGAAAGATTGGTATCACCATTCACAGTGCAATAAAAATTTGTGAAGAGTCTGCATTGTCTCCCGCAGAAAGAGAAGCTTACGAGCATGCCAGAGAGGAGGTGCGGTGGCAAGACAGTATAGAGCTATTGAGGAAAAGGATAGAACGATAGAGGAGTTGAAAAGACAGCCTAGAAAATGAGAGGATAATTTGTTAGGGAGACGTAATTTTTCCATATTTTCTCAAAATCTCCAGGGTTTTATCCACCGGCAACGCCTCAATCGTTCTTCCCCCCGCTCCCTTCATGGTCTCTGCTGCAAAGAGCGAGTTGAGGATGGCCTCCTCTGTGGCTTCAACGGCGGCTAAAAAGAGGGGGGACATCTCGTCGTTGCGCAGCACGGTTTGTGTTTGGAACTTGTTGGAGGAGGAGTGCGGGATGCGGAGGGATGGGTCGGTGGAGAAGGCGATCATGTAGTCGCCGCTGCCGTTGGAGGCAAAGCCGCCGGTTTTGGCTAATCCCATAAAGGCTCTCTTGGCCAGGCGCTGTAAGTTGCGGCTGTCGAGAGGGGCGTTGGTGGCGACAATGATCATGATGGAGCCGTCGGCGCTCTCAAGTTGGCGTTTATAGGGGTATTGGCCAAGTTCGACGCCAACGGGGGCGCCGTTTACTTCGAGTACGCCGCCAAAGTTGGATTGTACCAGGACTCCCACAGTGTAGCCACCCAGAGATGGGGGCAACATACGGGAGGCGGTTCCAATGCCGCCTTTAAAGCCAAAGGCTACGGTGCCGGTGCCTGCGCCTACATTTCCTTCTGCTACAGGCCCGCCTTGGGCAGTGCGGATGGCTTGGAGTACGTCTTCTTTAGTCACCCTGCGGGCGCGAATGTTGTTGAGTCCACCGTCGTTGGTCTCTCCTACTACTCCATTCACACTCATTACGTTGTTGTTTTCTGGAAAGGAGAAGGTATAGTCGATGCAGCCTTCTAAACCGGCCGCAACGTTTAGAGTGTTGGTCAAAATGATGGGGCTCTCTATGTTCCCAAGCTCTTCGATCTGGGTGGTTCCGGCTAATTTGCCAAAGCCGTTGCCTACAAAGCAGGCTGCGGGCACTTTGGATTGAAAGATGTTACCGGCGTGGGGTAAAATGGCCGTCACTCCGGTACGGATGTCGTCGCCTTCTATGAGGGTACGGTGGCCAACCAAAACGCCGGGTACGTCGGTAATGGCGTTGAGGGCGCCGGGGAGCAGGATGCCGATGGTGACGCTGTGGTCGCGTAAGCGTTTATTTTCTTGTGAGTAGCTAATGCTGCATGAGCAGAGTAGCAGGGTAAGTAAGACTAAATTTCTTTTCATTCGTTTTTGTAATTTTCAAGCAAATATCGTTGTTTTTTTCATAATCGGCATGTTTTTTGTACCTTTGCGCGTTTATTGTGTGCATGAAAAATCGCTACATACAATTCAAGTTACTGGTTGTTACTTGCTTGACAGTCTCATCCATGCTTTTATCGCCTGTTTTTTGCAAAGCGCAGGATACCCTTAGACCGGTGATTTTGCAAGATACAGTCAGGCCTCTATTGGCCGATAGCCTTGCTATGCTGTTGTTGCGGGATTCTCTTTTGTACACAATGCCGGATTCGTTAGGTGTTTTTGCTGCACAAGACTCGCTTCTTTTAAGAGACTCTCTGCAAGTGGCAGGTTTGGATTCGATACTCTTGTCGCCCAGGGAGCAGGCCAAACTCAAACGTGCGATGGAACGCGACTCCATTCGGGCGGTGCGTGACTCGATCAGGAGCTCTCCCCGTATGATGGAGACTTTCTATTTTCCGGACTCGCTTTACTTTAAACGGCTGGTTACCTGGACGCACGACCGGTATTTGAACGACCCTACCCTGACGACGCTCGATACCCTGATGAACCATACCATTCACGACTATGCGTTTCTCAAGAAAGATGTGGGAGCTACCTATTTGGGCGTGGCGGGCTCGGCTACGCTCTATCATAACTATTTTAAACGAGAACGCTTAGAGCGATTTGACCCTTATGATCCCTACATCGGGGAGACCTTTACTCCCCAAACGCTTCCCTTTTACAATACCAAATCCCCTTACACAGAGCTCTCTTACGCCGGAACCTTTTTTGCTACCAAACTCAAGGAGGAGACCAATATTGAGGTGATCCACACCCAGAACCTGAGCCCGGAACACAACTTTAGCCTTGCTTACAAACGCTTTGGAGGAAGGGGAATGTTGGAGAGAGAGGCTACTGATACCCGTTCTTTTACAATGGGTACCAGCTATATAGGAAAAAGATACATCATGCACGGCGGATACATATATAACAAGGTGCGGCGTAACGAAAACGGGGGCGTTGTTGATGAATATATGGTTCGTGATACCCTTGTAGAAGATATTCGTGAGGTGCGGGTCTACCTCAAAAGGGCGGAGACGATGCTAAAGACCAACACTTTTTTTATTACCCAAATGTACGGTATTCCCATTCGATTGATGAAGAGCGATACCTTGGGCGTGGGTGAGGGAACCATGATGTATTTGGGGCATTCAGGCACTTTTGCCACCTATACACGGCTCTACAGCGATGATATTCCGATCAATAGCCGCGAGGCAAGAGATTTTTTCCACAACAATTTTTACTATCACCCTACCACCTCCAGAGATTCCATCCGAACGCGACAAATCGATAATCGATTTTTTGTGAGGCTACAGCCCTGGGCAAGGGATGCAATTGTATCAAAGATTGATGGAGGCTTTGGCTACGAATTGCTTTCTAACTATAGCTTTTCACCGGAACACTATCTGTCCGGATCTAAAGATCAAGTGCAAAATAACATCTATTTTTATGCAGGGGCGTCGGGTATTTTTAGAAAATACTTTGCCTGGAATGCTTTGGGGCGACTCGACTTTGCCGGTTATTACCAGGGCGATGTTTCCTTGAACGGCAATGTACGCTTCTCTGCCTACCCCATTGATCAAGGAGTGCATCTATTGGGAAACCTATCGATAGAGAACCGTACGCCCGATAGGCATACCCAATACTACTTTGGTAACCACCGTCGTTGGGATAATAACTTTGGGAAGATGACCGAGACAAAAATCGGCGCCACCCTCTCTATCCCCAAATGGAAGCTGGATGCTTTCTTTGGATACAGCATGCTCACCAACCATATCTACTTTGATACGCTTGGCTTGCCCAAACAGTCCGATGAAATCTTGAATGTGATGAGCGCTGCCGTCACTAAGAACTTTAGGTTGTGGAGACTTCATCTTGACCACAGGGCCCTGCTGCAATTTTCATCAAACCAGGATCAGATTCCGCTCCCTCTGTTTAGCGCCAATTTTCGCTACTACTTAGAATTTGAATTGGTTAAAAATGTGCTGACGGCCCAATTGGGTGCTGACGCTACGTTTCATACAGATTACTACGCCCCGGCATACGATCCCGATACGGGACGCTTTCGGATTCAAAATGAACGGATGATTGGAAACTATCCGTATATCGATGCATTTATTAACCTCACATGGAAACGAGCCACCATTTTTGTAAAGTATATCAATGCCGCCATGCCCTGGCCTAACGCAGATTACTTCTCTGCCCTGCATTATATCCGTCCGCAAAAAGCCCTGAAATTGGGGATGACCTGGCCGTTTTACCTCCAGCCAAAATAAGACAATATGAAATGCCACAACAAGTGGTTAAAATGGTGGTTCCCTATTTTAACGCTTATATTCCTTTTAGTCGGAGCCAAAACGCACCTCCCCGGAGAGCACCTCAGCTACGCCAGCTTAAACGGCGAGACCCTCACCTATTCCCTTGCAATCAGAGATGCCCACCGTAAAAAGCACTACCATGCAGGGTACCATTACCAAATCCTCAAAGAGTTTGCACACGATCAGGAGTGCTTTATGGAGTTTATGCCTGTACTGCCCGACTCTACCTCGATTTGGGATGCGCTTATGAGTAAGGAGATCAGGATTGCTGTGATTGATCCCAACCGCGACACCATGCCGCCATTTTTAGAGGAGTATCTGATTCTGGGCCCTTCACTCAACTCCAAAGGCCATGTTTGGGTCTTTTCAAAAGACGATTTTGAGGCGATTCAGGTGATGCGTCTATGGTTTAGCTCCTTTAAACACACCTCGGTTTATGCCAATATTGCGCTTAAGTTCTATATGAACAGCGCCTACTCACCTTATGACGAGATCATTAAAAAACAGAGTAAAACCATTGGATGGGACTGGCGGCTGATGGCGGCGCTGATCCACCAGGAGTCCACTTTTCGCATGAATGCCACCTCTCCTAAAGGAGCTGCAGGGCTTATGCAGGTGATGCGGGGCACCGCAGAAAAGTACGGCGTATCTTATAACGAACTTTATGACCCCCAGGAGAATATCAAAGCAGGAACGCTCTTTTTACAGGAGCTCTCCCGCCAGTTTTCTGACTCCCTGGTTTCAAAATCTGAGCAGATCAAATTTATATTGGCCGCCTACAACGCCGGCCCCGAACAGATCCGGATTTGTCGCGATTTTGCCGCCACCCTGGATAAAAACCCCAACGTGTGGAGTGAAGTCGCCGAGGTGATCCCCCTTATGCGCGAAGATGAGTACGGGCACCTCTTTACCCGACGCTTTTTGGGCGATGAGACGATCCACTATGTAGAAACGGTGTTAGCGAAGTACGAACGTTACTGCGAGTCACTTAATCCGTAAGCTTCGTTCGGGCGTGATGCGTGTAACCGTCATTGAAGCAAGAAGCATCAGGGCAAGAATCAGTAAAAACGATACTACGTTCATCAAACACATTCCCCACACATTGATATTGATGGGAACGCTCGAAACGGCGTAGTTTGCCTGATCGAGTGTGATTAGTGCGTACTTCTTTTGTATCCAGCACAGGAGAAGGGCAATCGCATTGCCAATCACCATTCCACGAACAATCAAGCCCCCCATCCGATAGATAAAAGCAATTCTGATGTCGCCGTTTTTCATCCCCAACGCTTTGAGTAATCCAATCATAGAGGTCTTGTCAAAAAGCATAATCAATAGCCCCGAAATCATGTTCACCCCTGCCACTGCAATCATTAATATCATCACAATTAGCAAATTCATATCGATCAGCGTAAGCCAGTCAAAGAGGTGCGGAAAGATCTCCTTTACTGTTTTGATCGACAAAGGATCATCATCCTCCAGCCCATACCTTGCCGCAATCTCTCTAATCTCCCTTGCTGTACGCTCTGCCTGCCCAGGCCTGTGCAACAACAGCTCAACGCCTCCCACCTGTGTCGGCGTCCAACCGTTCAATCGTTGCACCTCCCTAATGTCGCCAATGATGACAGACTGATCCAATCCTTCCAAAGCAGTATCGTAGATTCCGGAGATAAAGTAACGGCGCAGCCTTGACGAAGATGAGTCAACAAAATAGATATCAACAGCCTGTGAAACCTCTAAATGAAGCGCATCGGACATTCGCTTAGAGATCAACACCTCTCTGGAGGGCAACGTATCGTTCCATTGGGGAAACGCTCCCTTGGAGATAGAGGCACTAAAGAAAGTCCTGTCAAACTCCTTTCCCACCCCTTTAATGACCGCGCCCTGCACCGCTTCGCGTGTTTTGATCACTCCATGTTTAAAAGTAACAGATTGAGCATGAGAGATGTTTTTGCAATCGTATATCTGCTGCAAATAGGACAACTCCAGCGAAAGCGGATAGGCGTCATTCAGAAAATCGGTACCAAACCTCGAAATTACGATTTGCCCTGAAAACCCTACGGCACGCTCCCTTACCTCTGTCCTAAACCCGCTTACAATAGACAAAGCGATAATAATGACAGAGATGCTCAATGCAACGCTTCCCGTTACAATCATTGAGGTGGTACGAACCACCTTGGAGCCTTTCCTGTGCTCCTCTCCCATCTTTTTTGCTATGTATCGTGGTGTGTTCATTGTTTTAAAAAATATTTTTACATTTGCACGTTTTTGCGGAAGTAGCTCAGTCGGTAGAGCATCAGCTTCCCAAGCTGAGGTAAAGTATCAGCAAAACTAATAGGAAATATTTTATTATCAGGGAATAACATTAGGAATTGTTGTTGTTAAAAAGAGTTGGTTTACCTCTGGGTTTACTTGGGGCATGTAAACTAAGATTTTGGTTAATAATTGTTGTTGTTTGGTTTGGTAATTTAGCTTTTCCTACCATAATGGGGTTAGTTCCAAATGAACCCATCAAAGCACAAATCCTCATC
>WQYK01000067.1 GCA_009781275.1 Bacteroidales bacterium
CATCCAAACCCAGGAAGGGCGTGCAAAGTTGGCTCTGAACAATTTACCTGCAGAAGCCCGCGTTTTGCAACTGCTCAAATACAGCGCCGACGACGCAAGTTGCCTCAATCTGAATAAAGTCGTCACACCCAATGTATTGGGGGTAGATATGGAGGAGCTACTGAATAGCGATTTTAAAATTTCCAAAACCATTCCCGACGACCATTTGACATATCCTGCTTTAGTCGACGAAACAGTGCTGACTTGGAGTCTTGGCAAAAAATTGGGCGACACGCTTGTATACGTGGGAGACAAAGGAGAGCCTGTGTCTATCCGGCTCTCCGGAACCATTCAAAACTCGATTTTTCAGGGATATATTCTGATTGACAAAGCCTCTTTTTCAGAAATCTGGGGCGAAATATCGGGCAGTGAAATCGTGTTGGTTCAGGCGCCCCAAGAGAAAATCGCCGAAACAAAAGCGCTTATTTCAAAAGCGTTAAACAACTACGGTGTCCGCGTCATGACCACCAATGAGCGGTTAAAGATGTTTTACAGCGTTACCGACACCTACCTCACCATTTTTCTGACTCTGGGAGGATTGGGGCTGCTGCTCGGCATTTTTAGCTTTGTTGTTGTTGTGCGCAAAAATTTGGTTGCCCGTAAAAACGAAGTCGCGCTCTACCACTCGTTGGGATTTGATGACAAACGAATCGTCAGGTTGCTCTATAAAGAGAACATTCTGATACCTCTCTTTGCCATTGCAACCGGCGCTTTAGGCTCATTTATTGGAGTAATCATGGGCTTAGGCAACGTGAGTATTGGGGTGATAGGGCTTTCGAGCATTTTTTTGACGAGTTTGGTGTTCTGCGTGGTGGGATTTGTGAAAGGGACGGTGAGGAGTTATCTGAGATAGTGGAAATTGATTATCTTTGTAGCAGCATCTCCAAAGGTAAAATAATCGTTTTGGAATATCATTAAAATCATAAAAACAACAAAAACATGAAGAAATTTTTAAAAAGAGTCCTGATCACTTTAGGCATTATTATTGGCGTATTGGCCTTGGCATGGGGCGGATTGTTCCTAAAACTAAAATCCTCAATGTCAGGGTTTGCTACTATGGAAACCGGATGGATTGTGGACAACATTTTTGTGGTAAAAGATGATTTTTCCAACATCTTTATCATTCAAGACAGCACGCAGTACATTGTTATTGACTGCGCAAATACTCCTTCTATAGTCGCGGAACAAATGAAAAAATTGGGGATTAGTCCAAACGATGTGGCCGCTGTTTTTCTGACCCACACAGATGGAGACCATGTAGGGGCGTTGAGTCTGTTTGACAACGCCAAACTCTACATGTCCAAAGAGGAGGAGCAGATGATAAACGGCACAAAATCTAAGTTTCTTTGGTTTAGCAACTCGATTCCCCGCACCGACTATACGCTGTTGGAAGACCGTGAAACCCTTCAAATCGGAAGCGTAAAAATTGAATGCATCCTCGTTCCCGGGCACACCAGCGGAACAATGGCTTATTTAATCAATGATATATATCTCTTTACCGGCGACATTCTGAGCCTCGTAGATGGTAAAATAGCGCCGATTCCCGCAATCTTTGATATGGATAATGCTCAGGCGTTGGACTCTGTGGACATTATTCGCCATATTTCCACTGCCCGATACATATTCACGTCGCATTGGGGCTATACAGACGATTTCCAAACGGCGGTAGCAAATTAAGGAGACATTCTGCTTCTTTAAGTTTAAAAATGATAACACAATCCAAACTGACACTGCTGAGTACTATGGGAAAACAAATATCGTTTATTACGCCAACTATTATTTTTTTTACTACTTTTACGCCCAATCTAAAAACATTATACCCATGAAACGATTAGCATTTATTTTATTACTATTTTGTTCGTTTTCTGCGTTTTCGCAAGTAAGCAACATCGTCGGCAGCTGGAAAACCATTGACGACAAGACGGGCGAAGAGAAGTCTATTGTTTCGATTTACAAAGCCGATGATGGAAAGTATTACGGCAAAATCGAAAAACTTTTTCAAAATCCGGATGGCAAGTGCGTCAATTGCAAAGACAGCAACAAGGACAAGCCCATCTTGGGAATGGTCATCATCACTGACATGAGAGAGAAGGGCGATAAACTCGATGGAGGGTTTATTTTAGATCCGGCAAACGGTGAAAAATATTACGTAACCATTACCTACGAAAAGGCGACCGGAAGGCTTAAATTACGTGGCTCTATCGATAAACTTGGGGTGTTGGGACGTAATCAATATTGGGTAAAACCGTAATCAAATCCCTGATTTAAGAGACTCTATTGCACCCAACACATTGCCGCCTTTATAGAGAGCGTGTCCGGCAACTAATATGTCGGCGCCGGCTTTTATTAAGGAGGTGGCGTTGTGTGTGCCAATCCCTCCATCCACCTGAATCAGGCAGGAGGGATTTTTCTTTAGGATCATCTCTTTGAGTCGTTCCACTTTATTTAACGCAGCGGGGATAAACTTTTGTCCGCCAAAGCCGGGATTGACCGACATGATCAATACAAAATCGACCCCTTCCAAAATATCGGACAAAAGCTCCACCGGTGTGTGGGGATTTAGTGCCACACCTGCTTTCATTCCCAACTCCCGAATGTGCGCGAGTGTCCGATGCAGGTGGGTACACGCCTCGTAATGAACGCTCAGATATTGTACGCCCATCTTTTGAAAACGTTCTACATAGCGATCAGGGTCTACGATCATCAGATGGGCATCCAACGGTTTTTGGGCATGTTTGGCCATGGCTTCGACCACAGGAAATCCATAAGAGATATTGGGGACAAAAACTCCGTCCATGATGTCTAAGTGAAACCAGTCCGCAGCACTCCGGTTCACAAGTTTGGTGTCGCGTTCGATTTGGCCAAAATCGGCCGAAAGCATCGACACGGAGAGGATCACGCTCATATCAAATGTGTGCTAAAATGTCTAACAAAAAGTCCCAAAACTTTTGCACCGAAGCAATCTCTAACCGTTCTCCCGGGGCGTGCACCCCGCGAAGCGTAGGCCCAAAAGAGACCATGTCAAGCGTGGGAAAGGCGTCTAAAAAGATGCCGCACTCCAAACCTGCGTGGATCGCCTTGACGGCCGGAGCGGTTCCAAAACGGTGCGTATAGAGGTCGACCGCTTTTTTAAGAATGGGGGAGTTGGTGTTGGGCGCCCAACCCGGGTACTCTGATTCGTGGGTAACAACGGCGCCGGCTAAAGAGAAAAGCGACTCGATCCGGTCGGCGGCGTTGTAGCGGGCAGAGTTTACTGAGCTGCGCTGGCTGGTGCCGATACGGATTTCTCCCTCTTTGTCCATTTTAACAGATGCTAAGTTGGTGGAGGTCTCAACCAGGCCGGTAATCTCTTTGCTCATTGCCATCACGCCATGGGGACAGCCGTATAGGGCTGCCACAAGGCGGCGGCAGGTGTCGGCGTCAATCAGGGAGTCGGGACGTTGGGCCGGGAGGAGTTCTGCCTTTAACTCTGGATCGGTATGGCGATATTCTGCCCTTATCTCCAAGGCAAATTGCTGAAATAAACGAGTCCACTCATCCTGGTCTTTGGGAGAGAGTGTGCAGATGGCCCAAGCCTCACGCGCAATGGCGTTTCGTTTGTTTCCTCCCCTGATTAGGGAGATGCCAAACTCAAATTTTTGTTGGGCTTGCCAAAGAAAACGTGCAAGGAGCTGGTTGGCGTTGGCCAAACCTTTGTGTATCTCGTCTCCACTGTGCCCTCCGGTTCCACCGCTCACAGATACCTTATATGAAAGTACGCCATCGGGAACAGGCACGTTGGTGTAGGCAAACCGTGCTGTGGTATCGATTCCTCCGGCGCAGCCGATAAAGATCTCTCCCTCGTCTTCTGAGTCGAGGTTGATCAAGATATTTCCCGTAATAAATCCGGGTTTAAGTGCACGCGCACCGTCCAAGCCGGTCTCTTCGGATGCAGTAAAGAGGCACTCAATCGGGCCATGTACCACATCGTTGCTATCGAGCAGCGCCAATTGGGCCGCCATGCCGATTCCGCAGTCGGCCCCAAGCGTGGTGCCGCGGGCGGTAAGCCATCCCTTCTCTATATACAGATCAATCGGGTCTTTTGAGAAGTCGTGTACCACATCCTCATTCTTTTCACACACCATATCCATGTGGCTTTGGAGCACAACAGCAGGCCGTAATTCCATACCCTTTGTGGCCGGTTTAAAGATCACAACGTTTCCGGCAGGGTCGGTTGCATATTTGAGACCCCGTTCTTTGGCAAAATTTTGCAGATAGGCACATATCAACTCTTCATGCCCCGATTCACGGGGAATAGCGCAAATATCCCTAAAAAGGGAGAAAACCGACTTAGGCTCTAAATCTTGTAACATAGTAAAATAATTTAATTTATAAAGTTTTATCCTTTTAATCTCTTCTCGATTTCCACAACATATTGGCGAAAACGGCGGTCAGTATCCATGAGGTCGCACACCGTATTGTAGGCGTGCAAGACAGTAGCATGGTCTTTACCTCCAATTTGTACTCCAATGGAGGCCAAAGATGTCTTTGTAAGGTTGCGGCTGAGGTACATGGCAATTTGACGTGCTTGTACAATCTCTCTCTTTCTTGTTTTGGAGAGAAGGTCTTCTGGTTTGAGTTCAAAGTAGTTGCACACCTCTTTTTGAATCTCGTTTACAGAAATATCTGTATGACTTACACTCACAAGCTTTTCCGTCATCGACTCTGCTAACTGCATGGTAATCGGCTTCTTATTTAGTGTTGCCTGGGCAAGCAACGAGACCAATGCTCCTTCGATTTCACGAACATTAGCCGTCACCTTTGAAGCGATATAATTGATGATTTCGTCAGAAAGTTCAATTCCGTCGTTGTAGCTTTTGGCCTTGAGAATGGCTACCCTGGTAGAAAAATCGGGCTGTGTCAACTCTGCTGACAGACCCCATTTAAATCGAGATAATAATCTTTGTTCCAATCCTTTAAGATCAACAGGGGCTTTATCGGAAGTTAAAATCAATTGCTTTCCTGATTGGTGAAGGTGGTTAAATACGTGGAAGAAGGCATTTTGCGTCCCCGGTTTTTCTGCAAAATCGTGTACGTCATCAATAATCAATACGTCGATCATCTGATAGAAGTGCATAAAGTCGGCAAGCTTATTCTTCACCGTTGTCGCATCCATATATTGTATCTGAAAACGATTGGCGTTTACATACAATACGATCTTATCAGGAGACAGCTCCTTAACCAAAATACCAATTGCCTGGGCCAGGTGCGTCTTTCCCAACCCGGAAGTCCCATACAGGAACAAGGGGTTAAAGGTGGTCTTCCCCGGGCTTGCAGCAATACTGAGTCCGGCTGAGCGAGCTAATTTATTGCAAGCTCCTTCTACATAGTTATCAAAATTATAAGAAGGATTCAACTGCGACTCTATCTGTAATTGCTGAATACCCGGAATGACAAAGGGGTTAGCGATATCTGCCGCAGAAGAGCTAAAAAAGACGCCCTTGTTTTTGGATATTTGGGTTACTTGCTGCGGAATAGTCACCGACCCTCCGGATGAGATCACTCGAACGCTATACTCTAACTTTGCCTGTGACCCCAATTCACGTCGGAGACATTTACTCACCAAATCAATAAAATGCTCCTCCAGATACTCTCTAAAGAAGTTGGATGGTACCTCAATGGTAAGGACGCTATCGCATAGCTTCACGGGGACAATCGGCTCAAACCAAGTCCTAAAACTGGCCGGTGGAATAATATCTCCGATCACTTTTAGGCAGTTATTCCAAACGATGATATGTTCTTTGGGTATCATTGGGGGAAGCTTGTGCGTGTGTAATGCATCGGCAAAATTGAATAAAAAAACTGAAAAAAAAAATTAAAAATCGCTTGCAAAAATCGAATAAATTTTAACAATCATAGAATCAGGTGG
Source organism: Bacteroidales bacterium (assembly GCA_009781275.1). Lineage (GTDB taxonomy): Bacteria > Bacteroidota > Bacteroidia > Bacteroidales > UBA932 > WRBG01. The sequence continues at coordinate 5,948 of WQYK01000067.1, forward strand.
AAAATTTTCGTTCTTGCGACTCATTAATAATCAAATACTTGCAAAATCAACAGAGCGACAAACATGGTTTCAAAGGGGTTCTATTTTGTTTTTTTTTTTAAAAAACCGATATTTTGAAAAACTTCTTTGGATTTTGGCCGATATTATAGAGGAGGCTGTCCAAATTTTGTAAAAGTTCTATTAACTGTTGATGCATTTCGTCGCTATATAGCAATTTTCCGATAGATCCGTCCGGGTTTTGAAGTTGACTGATTAAGCCATTTATACCTCTTACCGTTTCTGCAATATTGGTGTTACTGAGTGTGTCGGTAAAAGTAGCCAAGTGAGACATCGTTGCCTGAATGTCCTCAGAGCTGGCTTCCAAAGCCACAGAAAGGTGGTTGAGGTTTTCGATAATAGATCTGATCTGGGGAACTTCTGTATTTAACCAAGCGCCAAGAGAGCTAAAATAACGCAGGGTCTCTGCTAAGTAAGCAAGAGCCTCCTCCAGGTTTGACTGGTTTTGGCTTCCAAGGATGATGCCCAAGTTTTGCACAGAAACGTCTAACGCAACCAATAATCCCGAAACCTGTTCCTTGAGCGAGGGGAGTTCATTGCTTATATAGCCCATAAGGTCCACTGCAATGTTTGATGGCATCAAACTATTGTGGGATAGCATCTTAGTGGAATTACCCACATTGATACGAATCGCCTTGGTCCCAAGCAAGTCAACGCTATATATTTGTGCCACAGAGTTCTCAGGTATTTGATATTTGGACTCCAACTGAACCGTCACGTCGAAGACGTCTTTTGATTGGTTGTACGATATACTCTTGATCGTCCCCACTTTGAGCCCCCTGATGTAAACCGGTCCGGTGATGCTAATTCCTTCTACATTTTCATACTCAATTAGATATGAATCATAACGATTGAAAATATCGCGACCTTTTAAAAAGTAGACCAACCAATACATGGCTGCGGCAAGTAACAAAACGATCACTCCCGCTTTTAGTTCTTTTGATAGATTAAATTTCATAGAGTTCTATTTATACTTCCGTTACATGCCATTCTCCACTACAAATGCCTGAGGAAAATCACTGCGTACCTTATGGCAGTATGTTTGTGCCTCGGCCTTACTCGAAAAGGAGCCTGTTGTATATTTATAAAGGTCTCCTACTTTTTTATAGCGAATGTCGGAATACCCTTTGAATTCGGGAGAATTTGATGGTAAAAGCCTGCTAACCGCAAATATTTGTACACGGTAAACAGGAGTCGACGCATCAAGCTTTTGCACAACCAACGTATCTTCAGGATTACTCTTAACTAAATCCGTAGATTGATGTTGCCTGTCATATCCAGTCTTATATTGCTTAAAAGCGTTAAAGAGCGCTGTCGCCAATTTTTGTTGACCATCCTCAGAGATTAAAACTTGTCGGTCTTTTGCATTGGATAAAAAGCCCAGCTCTACCAAAACTGCCGGCATGGTACTGCGCCATAAAACCAATAACCCTCCCTGCTTGACGCCTCTGTTTATGGTAATGGGTGCCCGTCCCAAGGCGTTTTGAACCAATTCAGCAAAATGCACGCTCTGCTCTAAATGTGCATTTTGCAATAAGCTAAAAATGATGTATGATTCCGGATTATTTGGATCAAATCCCTGGTAAGTAGTATTGTAATCGTCTTCGTATGCGATTACGGAGTTTTCTAATTTACTTACTTCCATATTGGATTCGCTCTTATTAACCCCCATCACAAAGGTCTCTGAGCCGGATGGAGCGGTGTTGTTTCGAATTGAGTTTACGTGTATGGAAATAAAGAGGTCGGCATGATTTTTGTTTGCAAAATCAGTACGTTCTGACAATGGAACAAAAACATCTGTTTTACGTGTGTACAAAACTTTAACATCCGGATATGCATTTTCGATGAGTTTACCCAACTTCAACGCTACCGAAAGGACAATTTGTTTTTCAAGATTTCTTCCACCGGGGGCTACCGTGCCGGGGTCTTTTCCGCCGTGGCCAGGATCAATCACCACCGTACGGAGCTGTGTCCCACTTACATTTTGCGCAGAGCAAGGTGGAGCGAATAGACATAGACAAAGAGTAATCAAAGAGATTAAAAAAGGGAAAATCGTTCCTTGGCGCTTCATATTGCAGAAAAATAGTTTAAATTTGCAGTTTGCAAAAATAGAAAAATTTAGCCAATAATAAAATATGTTCGTTTAATGTCGCGTAGATGGTTGTTATTGATTGGGCTGTGCCTGTTGCTCTTCTCTGTGTACAGACAAGCGGATGCGCGCGGGTCTCATCTTCCTTATAAAAGCAGCTCACGGTTATACATGCAGGACACGACCACCCAGCAAAGAGTTTTGGTTTTGGATTCACTGCGTAACGGGATGGAACGGGACAGCACTCATCTCCACATGGCGCATGATACCCTGGATACATTGGTACGTGTACGCGCCTTTATTGACGCCCCTCTCTTCTCCGAAGCAAAAGACTCCGTCATCCAGGATTTTTCAGACGGGAAAAAGATGATGTACTATTACGGTGACGTTAAGGTTACTTATCAAAATTTAGAGATGACGGC
>WQYK01000068.1 GCA_009781275.1 Bacteroidales bacterium
CTTAGTAGGCGCCCCTGTCGCGCTCGAGGGCATCCCTTAAATAGTCGCCCAATTCGTGCTCAAAGAAGAACTCTTTTTCTCCAAAAGCGGGCTCCAACTGGTCAAACCAAGTGGCTGTAGGGTTGAATTTTGCAAAGAAGGGCTTGGCCACCCAATCGGGATTACGCCCCTGAATAAACCGAAGCACAAAGAGCTTTTCTCCGGCGGCCTCATTTACGCCTAAAATCTGTATCTTGCCCGCATGGTCGCTCATGCTGGGTCCCCTGACCGTTCTGCAAATGCCGCTCACCTTTTGATACGCTTCCCTAAAAATCGCCTGACACTGAGCCAAAGGAATTTCAAAGTAGTGCTTGGCTCCGGTATCGCGGGCTACAAACATATAGTAAGGGATACATCCAAGCTCCACTTCTCGCTTCAACATCTCGGCCCAAACGTTGGGGTCGTCATTAATATGCCTGAGCACAGGAGATTGGGTACGGATTTGGGCGCCTGTATTGCGGATACGCGTGATCGCCTCCTTTACGGCCGGGGTAGAGAGCTCCACGGGGTGGTTAAAGTGCGCCATGATGGAGAGGTGCTTACCGGATTGAATGATGTCGTCAAAAAGCCGAAGCACGTTGTCGGCATCTTCATCTGTGGTAAATCGATAGGGCCAATAGGCCAATGCTTTGGTGCCTATTCTGATGTTCTGTATCTGCTCCATACCGCGAGAGAGCATAGGCTCAATATGCGCCCTAAGCAGGGTGGCGTTCATGGTCATGGGATCTCCTCCGGTAAAAAGAATATCGGTCACTCTGGGGTGGTCTTTGATATACTCAATATAGAGCTCGTAATCCTCTTTGATAGAGAACTTCATATCGGGCAATCCAGAGAACTGGGGCCAACGGAAACAAAACGTACAGTAGGCGTGACACGTCTGGCCGGGTCGGGGAAAGAGGAGCACCGTCTCTCTGTATTTATGCTGCAAACCATGAAGCCGTTTCCCTTTAAATTCCGGAACATTGTGCTCTTGTCCCGATGGATTGGGATTGAGTTCTCTGCGAATATCTTCGATGACAACGTTGAGTTTTTGTTCATCGCCCATCAAGGCTGCAACTTTGTCATAGTGATGAGGCAACAACATCCCGCGACGGGGAAAGTTGAGCGTAAAAATGGGATCGTCTTTTAGTTGATCCCATTGAATAAGTTGGTCGGTTACATAGTTGTTTGTCTTAAAAGGAAGTACGCGTCCAACCACCTCGATGGCCTCGCGATCTTCATTGGACAGGAAGGCGGATTGCGGAATCTTGTCCCAATTCTGAAGGGTGTATGAGAGGATTTTTTTCATGATGAGGAACTATTTTTGCAAATATAGCAAAAATTCCTCAACTTTTCATCGCAGCTATTTCACGCACCGCTTCAATGGCAGTGTCGATCTCTTCTTGGGTGGTAAAAGCGCCAATGCTCATACGAACTGTTCCGTGTTTTTCAAAAGTGCCGATGCATTCGTGCACCTTGGGCGCGCATTGCAGACCGGTGCGCACGGCAATGTTGTAGTCTACGTCTAACATGGTGCCTACATCTCCCGCTTCCCAGCCGGCGATGTTAAAACTCAAAACCGGATTGTGGTTCTCTTTGCTCTCTGCACAATACATTGTTACACCTTTAATCTCCTTAAAGGCCGACCTGAGTTTTTCCCACAAGACCATTTCGCGGTCGTGGATGTTGGCGATTCCCTCTTGGGTAATCCATTTTATTCCCGCATGCAAACCGGCCACACCCAAAAGATTGAGGGTGCCATTTTCTAAACGGTAAGGATACTCCTCCAGATGAGCCGGATAGGCTGACCGTACTCCGGTTCCGCCTGCGCGGGTGTGTTTAATGGTGATGCCCTCGCGCACGTATGAGCCGCCGATTCCGGTGGGGCCCATGAGGCACTTGTGACCGGTAAAGATGTAGCAATCAATATTCATTGCCTGCATGTCCACCTCATTGCATCCGGCGCCCTGACTGCCGTCTACCACAAAGATCAATCCATGCTTTTTGCAAATCTCTCCGATTTTGGCCAAAGGTTGCACCGTCCCAAGGGCGTTGGAGCAATGGGTCACCACCATCAACTTGGTATTGGGGCGGATCGCTTTCTCTAACTCTGCAGGGTCTACATGTCCGGTGATGGGGTTAAAGGGCGCATGGGTCACGGTGATCAGACCGGCTTGTTCATGAACATAGAGGGGACGCAAAACGGAGTTGTGCTCCAGCATGGTGGTCACTACATGCATGCCGGGCTCTACCAGTCCATTGATAATCAGATTTAACGAATCGGTTGCATTATAGCTGAAAGTCAAACGATTGTGATCGTCTCCTCCGTTAAAGAGTTTGGTCAACATTTTTCGGGTGTTGTTCACCACCTCCTCGGTCTCGACCGCTGCGTCAAAGCCGGAGCGACCCGGGTTTACGCCGTGCTTGCGGTAGAAGGTGTTCATAAAGTCGTACACCTCGTTGGGTTTGGGAAACGAGGTGGCGGAGTTGTCTAAGTAGATCAGTTTACTCATATCTTTATTCTTTATTGATTATTAACGCATCTGCCACAATCTCGGCTACTGTTTTGATCTCCACGCCCAACTTGTAGGTATGGTTCAATTGTGTCAATTGGTCTACGCAGTTGTGGCATGGGGTAATGACTACTTTGACGCCTGTTTGGCGGATTTGGTCGGCTTTGATTTTGCCGATTTTTAAACGACGTTCGTTGTACTCGCTCATGGCTAAGTTACCGCCCCCGCCGCCGCAACAGAAGTTGTCGGTTCCGCAAGGGGTCATCTCTGTGAAATGGGTTACGGCACTCCTGACCACAAAACGCATCTCTTTGAGCAGTCCGCCGTTACGAACTAAGTTACACGGGTCGTGCAGTGTACACACTTTTTGATTCAATGACTTATCCAAATGGATGCGTCCCTGTCGGATGTACTCCCCAATCAATTCCAATGCAGAGAGGGCGTCAAAGTCGTAAGTAGTTTTTAACCAGTTGGGGCCTTCCCAACGAATGGCGCGGGTACCATGGCCGCACTCTCCCAAGACCAAGCGTTTGGCCTGCAGGCGATACGTCTCCTCGTAGAGGTTGCGTGCCATTACACTCGCCTGAGCGTTGTTTCCGCAAAAAAAGCCGTAGTTGGTCACGTCGTAATAGTTGGAGGATATGGTCCAGCTCTCTTTAGCGGCGTGGAAAATTTTAGCCATGGCGGCTATGGAGAGGGGAAAAAATTTGGGCTCTCGGGGGTTAAGGGTGTAGAGAATCTGCTTGTTTGTCTCGTCTAAAGGAATCTGGGCCTCTGCATCTCCCAACTCCTCCTGCAGCTCCTCCTCCATCCATTGAATGGTGTCTCTAAATTCATCTACCGGAATGCCCATATTGTTACCGGTCTGAATCGCCATATCGGCAGTAGCTTGCAGCGATTTGGGAATTATCTCCATGGCCGCCAACATTTCGCGCCCTTTTCCCACCAAAAAGGGAATGTCAACCCCTATAGAGCAATGTTTGGCACACCGTCCGCATAAAGTGCAGGAGCCAAAAAAGAGGTCAACCATCTTTTGGGCCGTCTCCTCATTTAACTTACGCGTGCCCACGAGTCCCGGCAAGAGTTTGCCTTCTGTTGTATGGTAACGCCTGTAGAGCGAAGTGATCATATTGACTTTAGCGGCGGGAATGTATTGGGCCTCGCCATACGCTTTGTAGTAGATACAGCTATCGGCGCACAATCCGCAACGAACACAACTGTTAAGGTGGGTTTGCAGCTTTGGATCGGCCCTGTCGGCCAAAATGGCAAGCGCTTTTTCTTTCTGTTCCTGAGTGATCATAGCTATTGTGGCCACGTTCCGCGGCGTCCGTAAAAAAATCCAAGTTGATATCTGGCGGCAAAAAAGTAGAGCAGGTGTCTGGTCTTTCCTATCGGCAACCACAAAAAGAAGAGGGAAGCGATTGCATAGTAGGGGAGTGGGTCCGAGTGGTAAAAATATCCGGCGGTGGCCAACTGAAACAGCGTGACAATTGCGGTGGACAGGTAGTCGTCAGCACAAGAGAGCGCCCTTAGCGCCCTCTTGAATACACGTTTACACAGAATGGCCACACCACAAAAAGATGAACCCAAAAGACAAAGACAACAGAGAGGAGGAATAATTTCCGGGGTCGCCCAGCCAAAAATCGCTGTGAGGATAAACCAAATAAAAGCTAAGATACTGATTAAGATACCCCCGTGAAAAATCAAACCGGCTCCAAAAGTGGGAGGATGCAAATAGGCAGACTCTTTGTTTTGGGGCAGCATTGCCTTAGTATAGGAGTAGCGCACCCCTTTGGCCACGCTTCCCGATGGTTTGGATAAGTCGTTGGGTGCACCTCTCTTGATGATTTCAATGAGGCGTATCACAAACAGCGTCTTACAAAAAAGCAGCGTCGCCAATGCCATCCAGTGGTACCACTCCATACTACACGCATCCGTCGGGTTTGGGAAGGCCTGCTACGCGGCAGGCGCCACGGGCAGGCCCTAAGGGGAAGAGTTCGTAGATCTCTTTGAGTTTAAGTCCCGTTTCTTTACAGAGCGCCCGAACCATGGGGGCGTTTCCATTCTCATCAAAATGGGTGCGAATCATTCGAATCACAGCCCAGTGGTTTGGCGTCAACGCCTCGATTCCGTCTGCTTTTGCAAAGAGTGTTGCCACCTCATCGTTCCATAGAGAGGGATTGGTAAGGAATCCGTCTCCATCTACTTCAAATGATACGCCTTCGATTTCTAATAAAGCCATTGTGGTGTTGTTTTATAATTGTGGGCCGCTTGCGATCAATGCGATTGCTGCGTCATTGTCGCAATACTGCTCAAAGTTTTTAATATATTTAGCTGCTAATGAGCGTGCTTTGGTTTCCCATTCCGCTTTGTCGGTATAGGTGTCGCGGGGGTCTAAGATGCCTTCTGATACGTTGTTCAGTTTTTGGGGCGCGGTAAGGTTGAGAATGGGAATGTGCAGCGTTTCTGCTTTTTCGATAGAGCCGTCGATAATGGCGTCAATGATGGCGCGGGTATTTTTAATGGAGATGCGCTTGCCGGTGCCGTTCCATCCGGTGTTGACCAAATAGGCCTTGGCGCCGTGTTCTTCCATCTTTTGCACCAACGTTTTGGCATACATGGTGGGGTGGAGCGTTAAGAACGCCTCTCCAAAAGCGGGGGAGAAGGAGGGGAGGGGCTCGGTAATGCCGCGTTCGGTTCCGGCTAATTTAGAGGTGTAGCCGCAAAGGAAGTGGTACTGAGCTTGGTTGTCATCCAAAATCGATACGGGAGGAAGAACGCCAAAGGCATCGGCAGAGAGGTAGATGATCTTTTTGGCGTGTCCGGCTTTTGAGGGCAATACAATCTTATTAATGTGGAAAATCGGGTACGATACGCGGGTGTTTTCGGTTACGGAGCCGTCTGCAAAGTCGGGGGTGCCGTCCTCTTTGACCACTACGTTCTCTAACAAAGCGTCACGTTTAATGGCACGCCAAATATCGGGTTCGTTCTCTTCGCTTAGGTTGATCACTTTTGCGTAACATCCTCCTTCATAATTAAAGATGCCGTGGTTGTCCCAGCCGTGCTCGTCGTCGCCAATGAGGTAGCGCTTGGGGTCGGCAGAGAGGGTGGTTTTGCCGGTGCCCGAAAGTCCAAAGAAGATCGCCACATCGCCTTGATCGCCCACGTTTGCAGAGCAGTGCATGGAGGCCATTCCTTTGAGGGGCAGGAAGTAGTTCATCATCGAGAACATCCCTTTCTTCATCTCGCCGCCGTACCACGTTCCGCCAATGATCTGTACCTTTTCTGTAAGGTTAAAGAGTACAAAGACTTCTGAATTGAGTTTGTGCTCTTTCCAGTTGGGATTGGTCACCTTGGAGCCGTTCATCACCACAAAGTCGGGCTCGCCGTAGTGCTCCAGCTCATACTTGGAGGGGCGAATAAACATGTTGGTGACAAAGTGCGCCTGCCAAGCAACCTCCATAATAAAGCGCACTTTCATGCGGGTATCTTTGTTGGTGCCGCAGTAGGTGTCAACCACATAAAGCACTTCCTTGTTGGAGAGTTCGTTTTGTACCAGACCTTTAAGCTCATGCCAAACAGCCTCGTCCACCGGTTTGTTGATTGTTCCGTCCCACCAAATAGTATCCTGGGTCACAGCGTCTTTTACAATATAACGATCCTTGGGGGAACGTCCGGTAAAGACCCCTGTCTTTACGGCTACCGCGCCGGTATTGGTGAGTCTTCCTTTTTCAAACCCCTCGTTTTGAGGATTCATTTCGGCCTGAAACATCTGTTCGTAGGTTGGGTTGTGTACAATGCTCTTTACACCGTTGATCCCATACTTACTCAAATCTAATTTTTGCATAAAACATTTATTTTAAAGTTATTAATATATTCTGAACTAAAATATGTGCGAAGATATAACGTTTCACTTGAATATTCTCTATTTTTGTACAGAAAATAGTTACAAATTTTTTGCCCGTGGAGTTATTTAAAAATATATTGAAAGAGGTTTGGGGCTATTCCGATTTTCGCCCCGGTCAGGAGGAGATCATTCAGGCGGCATACGGCGGCAAGGATTTGTTGGCGCTCATGCCTACAGGCGGCGGAAAATCGATCTGTTTTCAAGTTCCCGCGCTCATTAAAAAGGGTGTGTGCCTGGTCATTACACCCCTGATTGCGTTAATGAAAGATCAGGTTGAAAATCTAAAAGCGAGGAACATACGCGCCATAGCCATCTACTCCGGAATGAGCGCCAGAGAGATCGACATTGCTTTTGACAACGCCATCTACGGCCAGTACAAATTTGTATACCTCTCCCCGGAGAGACTTCATACCGAAATGTTTAAAGTTCGTATTGCCAAGATGGAGGTGAGTTTGGTAGTGATTGATGAAGCGCATTGTATATCACAATGGGGATACGATTTTAGACCGGCCTACCTGAATATTGCCATGCTTAGACAATTGCTTCCAGACGTGTCATTTATGGCGTTGACCGCTACAGCCACCCCCAAAGTGGCGCAGGACATTATGGAGAAGCTGGAGTTTAAGCAACCTCTGCTGTTTGTAAACAGTTTTGAGCGTAAAAACATTGCATACGTGGTGCGGGAGGCAGAGGATAAATTGGGGCAGATGCTGCGGATCGCTCAGGGAATCCAGGGAACGGGAATTGTCTATGTGAGGGAGCGCAAAAAGACGGTTGACATTAGCAATTATCTATCCGCTAACGGAATAGAAGCCGAAGCCTACCATGCGGGCATGAGTACGGAGCTTAGAAACACCAAGCAGGCGGAGTGGAAAAGCGGGAAAAAGCGGATTATTGTCTCTACCAACGCTTTTGGCATGGGAATAGACAAGGCCGACGTGCGTTTTGTGTGCCATTACGACCTGCCTGAGAGCATTGAAGCCTATTTTCAGGAGGCCGGACGTGGCGGCAGGGACGAACAGAAGTCTTTTGCCGTGTTGCTCTACAACAGCTCCGACTCCAAACGCCTCAAACAGATCTACAACCTCTCTTTTCCCGAAATCTCCTACATCAAAAAAGTGTATCAAAACCTCTTTGTCTACTTGGACATTGCCTATGGAAGCGGTAAAGATCAGGTATACGATTTTAATTTACAAGAATTTGCACAAAGATACAAATTGCTCGTATCTGCCGCCTGGCACGCACTGTGCTGCTTAGAGCAGGAGGGCTACTTTACGTTAAGCGAAGAGACAGACCACCCCTCCCGAATCCACTTTATTGTCACCCGCGACGAGCTCTACCGCGTACAGTTGGACAGCCTTGAGATGGATCGATTTATCAAACTGATGCTCCGTTTGTATCCAGGCCTCTTCTCCGGTTTTGTATCCATTGACGAGGAGTACCTGGCACAGCAAAACCAATGCTCTTCCAATGTCGTCAAAGAGTACTTGATCCAACTTTCCAGACACCACGTTCTCAACTACATTCCTCAAAAACGAACCCCTCAAATCTACTTTCACGAAGAGCGGTTAGACAACGACAACCTGCGCATATCGATGCACGAATACCTCTTGAAAAAGGAGCGCTACAAAGAGCGAATCGAGGCCATTTTAAACTACGCCCAAAAGAGCGCCCTCTGCCGCAGCAAACAACTCTTAGCCTACTTTGGAGAGGAGCAGCCCCATGACTGCGGACAGTGCGACGTATACCTAAAAAAAAAGGCGCACAACACCCCTCAAATCCTTGACCGGCTACGCAATGAAAACCTCCAAAAACTAGAAACCGGCCCCGTTCTGGTACAAGCCCTGATTCCACTCTTTGACCGCGATCCAGAACAGATTAAGGAGCTGCTTAGGTGGATGGCGGAGCAGGGAGAGATTGCGTACAGCGCTGAC
>WQYK01000069.1 GCA_009781275.1 Bacteroidales bacterium
GCCCGATGTTGCTTCGCCCAGAGAGGCGTTGGATGCAATCAAGAATGCCGACCTTAAGTTGGTGCCCTACCCCCACTCCGCCGGAATCGAAAGCTACCGCAAAAAATTGGCCGGTTACTATCAGAAAATCAACATTCCCGTTACCGAGAGTGATATGATTATCACCACCGGAGGATCCGAGGCTGTAAGTATGGCTTTGCAAATTTGCTGCAACCCAGGTGACGAAGTAATTGTGATTGAACCATTTTACACAAATTACAACACGTTTGCCCTGCTCAGCAATGTGACTTTGGTTCCCATCAGCACCAGGATTGAGGATGGATTTGCCCTTCCCCCCATCAGCGAATTGGAAAAATTGATCACCCCTAAAACCAAAGGTATTTTGATCAGCAATCCGGGCAACCCCACCGGCACCCTCTACTCTAAAGAGACGATGCTTCAGTTGGGTGAACTGGTGATCAAACACAATATCTACCTGCTCTCAGACGAAGTATATCGTGAGTTTTGTTATACCGACGAGCCTCACTTCTCCTGCATGCACATTCCCGGCGCTGAGCAAAACTCAATTTTAATAGATTCGGTGTCTAAGCGTTACAGCTTGTGTGGTGTACGTATCGGCGCCATTATCTCGCTGAACAAAGAGGTGATGAACGCTGCCCTTCGTTTTGCCCAGGCCCGCCTTTGCTCCCCGGCGTTAGGTCAGATTGCTGCTGAGGGCGCTATTGACACCCCTGACTCCTACTTTGAGGAGGTGAGTAAAGAGTATATTGCGCGTCGCGACTTGATGGTTACCGCCCTTAACAAAATGCCCGGCGTATTTTGTCCCAACCCCGAGGGCGCTTTTTATGCCACGGTACGTTTGCCCGTTGACGACTCCGACAAATTTGCCCAATGGTTGCTCGAAGAGTTTGAGCACAACAAACAAACCGTCATGGTGGCCCCTGCCGCCGGCTTCTACGCTACCCCAGGCAAAGGCACGGACGAAGTTCGTATTGCCTACGTACTCAACCTAAACGACATGAAAGCCGCTATGGAGTGCCTGGAGATTGCTTTGCAGAAATACCCGGGAAGGAAATAGCTCTTTTTGAACAGAAAACGCCTGTCGCCAATGGGATGACAGGCTTTTTTTTTGTTACCGGATAAAGAATGCCACCTGATTGAGGACGATGGAGAGGATGAGGACGGCAAACTCGATTTTCATTCGTTTGGTGATGCGCTCTTCTGAGTAATAGAAAGCCAAGAGAACTGATGCAGGTAAGGCAAAGATGGGGAGGTAGCCAAATAGGTCGTTGCTGTAAAGGAATAGAGGGATGCTACAAATGACAGACATCCACAAGATGGAGGAGGATACTTTATGTCGATATGCTTGATTGCCAAATGATCTAAATAGTCTCCGTACAAATGCCCTTCCAAACAGATAGAAAAATGTAAGGGACATAAAGAGGGTGGCCGGCTTATGAGGGATCAGTTGAATGTGGAGGTTGGGCGTGTTGTTGTTGATCGTCTCTATAAAAACCGGCAGATCTTGATAAAAAAGATACCTGCCAAAGAGGCATCCGCCCAAGGTGAGCAAGAGTCCTCCTGTAAAGACCAAGATATTTCTTCCCGAAAAACGCTGCAGGATGACGCCTATAACCACAAAACTGACCACAACGATCCATGACGGCCAAAAGAGGATGCATGCGCAACCCACCATCAGGGAGGAGATAAAAAGTTGGGTTACAGGCTTCTTAGCCCTCCCTGGTTCAAAGAGAAAAGAGAGGCCAAAGACCACGAGTAAAGCGGCAGGGAAGGCGGTGGAGAAGAGGCGGGCCTGTGGACTGGAGAATACAATCAAAAGGTAAAAAAGCGGCAGCAATACGCTGGCCCTCCCTAAAGACAGGTATCGCAGACTCATCACCATGAGCGCACATCCGTTGATCACTGCCATGAGTATGACAATTAATCTGTATCCGTTTGAATCAAAGAGATCCCCTGTGAACAAATCCCCTGTACAGGGAATCAAAAACGATAAGCGGGCATGGTTGAGTCCGGCAAAGTCGGGATACCACAACATCCCAAGGAGAACGATTGTACATAAAGTTGCCTTTATCCAATTATTTCGAATAGATTCAATCATAACGACAGTAGGTCTTGTCCAACATCTTTTCTGTAGTAAGCGTCTTTAAATTCAATGGAGTGAAGCAAACGATACGCTTTGTCGATGGCTCCAGCTAAATCGGGATGTTTGGCCGTTACGGCCAATACACGCCCTCCCGAGGTAACGATTGTGTCATTCAAATATTTTGTTCCGGCTTGAAAAACAATCGCCCCCTCTTCGGTGATGTTTAATCCCTCTATAGGATACTCTTTTTTAAATGCTTGCGGATAGCCTCCGGATGCCATCACCACCGTAAGGGCGTAGTCGGGGGCAATCGTCAATTTTTCCCGCGAGAGGTTTCCGTTGGAGAGTGCGACCAGCAACGCCAGCAAATCGCTTTGGATACGGGGCATCAACACTTCTGTTTCGGGGTCTCCCAAACGCACATTGTACTCTATGACGTAGGGATCCCCTTTGCAGTTCATCAATCCGACAAAAACAAATCCCTTGTAATCGATCTTTTCACTTGCAAGACCGGCCACGGTGGGGCGAATGATGCTTTCCTCCACTTTTTTGAGAAACAGATCGTCTGCAAAAGGTACGGGAGAGACGGCTCCCATTCCGCCGGTATTGAGTCCGGTATCTCCATCTCCAATGCGTTTGTAGTCCTTAGCTTGCGGGAGTATTTGATACGACTTCCCATCTGTGAGAAAGAAGAGGGAGAGCTCGATTCCTTCCAGGAACTCTTCGATCACGATCCGGTTGCCGGCACTGCCAAATTTGCCGCCCAAAATGTTGCGTACCTCTTGTTTTGCGGCTTTGATGTCTGAGAGGATGACGACCCCTTTTCCTGCAGCCAATCCGTCTGCTTTGAGCACGTAGGGGGCTTTTACGTGGGTTAAGTATGCTACGGCTTCTTCTACTTGAGATGTAGAAAAGGAGGCGTAGGATGCCGTAGGGATGGAGTGGCGCTGCATAAAGGCTTTGGCAAACTCTTTACTTCCTTCTAACTGAGCGGCTAATTGGGTTGGGCCCACCACAAAACATCTTGAAAGTTCAGGATCGGATGCAAAGAAATCGACGATTCCAGATACCAGCGGATCTTCGGGGCCTACTACCACCATGTCCATGTTGTGGTGTAGTACTAATTGCTTAATGTCTTCAAAACAAGAGATGTCAACGGGAAGGTTGGTGGCGCAGGTTGCGCTGCCCGGGTTCCCGGGTGCACAGTATAGCTTGTTTAACAATGGGCTTTGTGCGATTTTCCAGGCGAGGGCGTGTTCGCGGCCTCCGGAACCGAGAATTAGTACGTTTATTTGTTTGTTGTTCATAACTCTATTACTTTACATTCTAGTTCTCTATCTTTGATTGCTCGCAAAACTAATGGTAATGCGTACCATAAGTTTTGGGCGCTTTTGACAGAGTCGTGGAATACGACAATGGCTCCGGGCTTTAAGTGCCTGATGACGTTTCTTGCGCAACGTTTTCCGGAGAGCGACCGGCTGTAGTCCCGGCTCAAAACATTCCACATCACGATCTTGTATCTTTCGCTCAACATTTTGGCTAGATGTGGGCCGATTCTTCCGTATGGGGGTCTAAAGAGGTTGCTGTGGATAAACTCAGCGGCTGTGTCTACGTCGGCAATGTAGAGCGCAGTGTCCATGCCCCACCCTTTGATGTGGCTGTAGGAGTGGTTGCCCGTTGCATGGCCCCGTTTGATGATATCGGCATAAAGTTGGGGGTACATCTCTACATTTTTTCCGAGGCAAAAAAAGGTCGCTTTTACATCAAACTTGTCTAATTGATCAAGTACCCACGGCGTCACTTCCGGTGAGGGGCCGTCGTCAAAGGTGAGAAAAAGCCCTTTCTCCTGATCCGAAAAATGCCATATCAGGCTGGGAAAAATGCGCCTTATAATGATCGGAGGTCGAAAAAGCATGAGATAAAGATGCAATAAATATGAAAGATTGCAAAAATAAAAATAAAAAATGTACTTTTGCTTCCTCTATCTTTAAATAAGTAAAGAATTGTTTTTTTTGATGAAACCGCAAACGCTTATCAGGCTCTTTTGTTGCACACTGCTTCTCTTTTCGTGTAAAAGTGTTCCCATTTCGAGGGATCGGATGGCACAGATCATAACCGAAATGTCGATGGTTGACCAGATGGTCCAAGACCAAACCGAAACGCGCCTTGCCACCGACACTGCCTTGGTGTATGAAGCCATTTTTCGCAAATATGGTTACACCCAAAAGGAGTTTGACCACTCCCTGACCTATCACCTGCAAAAGCCCAATAAATTGAGCAAAAGGATTGCTCCATACAGAGATCAGTTGTTGAACAGGAGAAATGAGCTTCAGAAAGCGATCAGAGATGCTGCTGAAATTCCCGCTGATGACACCACTTTTGTGCGACGGATTGATAGCTTGATGAGACGCTGGCAGATTGATAGCCTGATCCGTAGAGATACCCTCATATTATGGCGCGTTGATACGGTGCGGCCTCCTGTTTTTAGCATGATCCCTGAATAGTTGCTATGTCGTCTACCCTTTTTCCCCATATTGTTTTTGGCCCTGTCCACAGCAGGAGACTTGGCGTCTCCCTTGGGGTCAACCTTCTTCCCGCCCACGGGAAGTGGTGCAGTTTTGACTGTATCTATTGCGAATGCGGCTGGAATGCAGACGGTGTTGCCGACACGTTGCTCCCAACAAAACAGGATGTTGCACGGGCATTGGAACATAAGTTGTCTGAATTGGCAGATCGGAATCTACTGCCCGACGTGATCACGTTTTCCGGAAACGGCGAGCCAACACTGCATCCCGATTTTAAGTCGATTATAGAGAGTACGCTTGTATTGCGTGATCGCTATGCGCCCAACGCCCAGGTGTGCGTGCTTTCTAACGCCACTCAAATCGGTCGTCCCGATGTTTTTGAGGCGTTGTTAAAGGTGGATAAGCGTATTTTAAAGATCGATTCCGCTTTTGCCCAAACTGTTCAAAAAATGGATCAACCTGCCCAGGGATACGACTTGGACAGAACCATTCAAGAGTTGGAGCGCTTCCATGGAGATTTTGCGCTGCAGACGCTCTTTGTAAGAGGATGTTACAATGATGCAGAGATAGACAACACAACTCCGGTAGAGATAGATGCGTGGCTTGAGTTGATACGGAAACTTAAACCCAAAGAGGTGATGGTTTACGCCATAGACCGCGCAACCCCGGCTAAAGAGCTGGTTAAGGTACCGTTGGCAGAATTAGAGGCGATTGCGGAAAGAGTCAGATCGTTACAGATGAATATAAATGTTAATGTAGCAGGATAGTTATGAGGGTAGTGATTCAACGTGTAAAAAACGCCTCAGTGGTCATTGAGGGTTCGTGTACAGGTAAAATTGATCAGGGGTTGTTACTTTTGGTTGGTTTTGAGCCGACCGATACCAAAGAGGATTTGAATTGGATGGCCAAAAAAGTGGTGCAGTTACGGGTTTTTGACGACGATGCGGGAGTGATGAACCGCTCCATTGCCGACTTGTATGATTTGTTGGCTGATCACAAGCCCGGAATCTTGGTTGTGAGTCAGTTTACCTTGCATGCAAGTACCAAAAAGGGGAACCGTCCCTCCTACATCCGTGCAGCGCATCCCGATGTTGCCATACCGCTCTACCAAGATTTTCTTCATGAGCTTCGCGCTCTTTTTCCGGGATCTGTGGAGACGGGTCGTTTTGGCGCCGAGATGGCGGTGAGCCTTGTCAACGATGGCCCCGTTACGATTTGGATAGATACCAAAAATAAAGAGTAAAGATATATGAATCAAATCATCGAGTGTTTCAGTTTTATTGACCTCACTTCCCTTAACGCTACCGATACCGACGCCACCATAGAGGCGATGGTAAAAAAAGTGAATGAGATTCCCCAACGCTTTCCCCATTTGCCCAATGTGGCCGCTATTTGTGTCTTTCCATCCTTTGCCGGACTTGTGAGAAAAGCGCTTACGGCTCCCCATGTTCGCATTGCCGTAACAGGGGCCGGTTTTCCCGCTCCCCAAACCTTTCTAAAAATCAAAATAGAGGAGTGCCGGATGGCGGTAGAAGAGGGAGCCGACGAAGTGGACATTGTTTTGCCGATCCATCACTTTTTGTCAGGTAATTACGCGTTAGTCACAGACGAAATAGGCGCCATCAAAGAGGCGATTGGAGGCGCCCACCTCAAAGTGATTTTAGAGAGCGGACTCCTCTCTACCCCTCAGTTGATTGCATCGGCCGGCCAAATGGCGATGGAAGCGGGGGCTGACTTTATCAAAACGTCTACAGGAAAAGTATCGCCTGCCGCCACGATAGAGGCTGCCGAGGTGATGTGCAGTCAGATTAAAGCGTATTACCAAAAAACGGGGAAGCGGATCGGTTTTAAGCCTGCAGGCGGAATTGTCGCCGTAGAGGACGCGCTTGCATACCATGCTGTTGTTCAACAGACACTGGGCGCGGAATGGCTAAAACCCGAACTCTTTAGAATTGGCGCCAGTCGCCTGGCTAATAATTTGTTAAAGTGTATTTTGAGCAACTCTGAGGGTGTTTTTTAACAACAACACCCGCGTCATGGGGCCTACGCCTCCGGGGACGGGGGTGATGTAGCTGCACTTGGGTGCAACGTGCTCAAAATCTACGTCTCCCACTAAGCAAAAACCGCTCTTGGTGTCGGCGGGAAGGCGGGTGATGCCCACGTCGATCACTACGGCGCCCTCTTTGACCATGTCGGCCTTTAAAAAGCGGGGCACTCCCAGGGCGGCAATTATGATGTCGGCCTCAAGGCAGATCTCTTTGATGTTGGGGGTGTAGCTGTGGCATACCGTAACGGTGCAGTCGCCTTGTGGTCCTTTGTGTAATAAGAGGTTGGCCATGGGTCTGCCTACAATGTTGCTTCTACCCAGCACAACGCAGTGTTTGCCTTTGGTTTGGATGTTGTAGCGTTTGAGAAGTTCGATAACTCCATCGGGGGTGGCGGGGATAAAAGCGGGGAGCCCAAGCATGATCTTGCCCACGTTTACGGGGTGGAAACCGTCCACGTCTTTGGCAGGGTTGATGGCTTCGATGATGAGTTGGTCATCAATGTGTTTGGGGAGCGGGAGCTGGATGATGAGGCCGTCGATGCTTGGATTGGCGTTGATTTGGGTAACTGTTTGTAAAAGTTCTTGTTCGGTGACGGAGGCATCAAATCTAAAGATGGTGGAGGTGATGCCCACCTGATGGCAGTCGCGCTCTTTGTGGCCTACGTATGTTTCGCTGGCGCCGTCGTTGCCGACCAGGATGGCGGCCAAATGAGGGGGGCGGCGACCTGCGGCTATTAGGGATTGGACTTGGGCGGCGATTTCTTGTTTGATGGATTCTGCTGTGGTTTTACCGTCGAGGATTTCCATGTTGTTTGTTTTTTAGTCCGGACATGTTTTTCATGAGTTTGCGGGAGTCGTCGAATTGCTTGATGAGGCGGTTGACTTCTGTGATGTTGGTGCCGCTCCCAAGGGCAATGCGTTTGCGTCGGGAGCCGTTGAGCAGGGAGGGTTGCTCTCGCTCCTTTGGGGTCATTGACATGATGATTGCTTCTACGTGTTTGAAAGCAGAGTCGTCAATGTCGACGTTTTTTAGGGCTTTGCCCATGCCGGGGATCATGGCGGCCAGGTCTTTGATGTTTCCCATCTTCTTGATCTGCTGAATCTGGCTGTAAAAGTCGTTGAAGGTGAATTGGTCTTTGGCGATCTTCTTTTGGAGTTTGCGCGCTTCCTCTTCGTCATATTGTTCTTGCGCTTTTTCGACCAACGACACAATATCGCCCATGCCTAAGATGCGGTCGGCGATTCGTTTGGGATAGAAGAGGTCTAACGCTTCCATCTTCTCTCCGGAGCTTACAAATTTGATGGGTTTTTGCACCACAGCGCGGATTGAGAGGGCGGCGCCGCCGCGGGTGTCTCCGTCCAATTTGGTGAGTACCACGCCGTCAAAGTTGAGTCGCTCGTTAAAGGCGCGGGCGGTCTCTACGGCGTCTTGACCGGTCATGGAGTCTACTACAAAGAGCGTTTCGTTGGGGTCGATGGCGTCTTTGATCGCTTTGATTTCGGACATCATCTGCTCGTCGATGGCAAGGCGTCCGGCGGTGTCGACGATGACCACGTCATAGCCCATGGTTTTGGCGTGTTTGACCGCTTTTTGGGCAATGTTTACCGGCTGCATGTTGCCCTCTTCTGTGTAGATATCTGCACCGA
>WQYK01000070.1 GCA_009781275.1 Bacteroidales bacterium
AGTCCTTGATAAAAAATACTGGCCACCGGCCCGCGGGTATTGCGGCAAATATCCTTGGCAGCCTCAATGCCGCCGTTGGCAAGCGCCTCTTCTACGTTGGCTAGTAATTTTTTACTGTTGCCGGAAGCAAGAGATAAGTAAATAATACGTTCAATAGCAAGTGCAAGTCCAAAGATCAATAAGACCAACAGAGTGGCCATAATGGCTGGGCCCCCTTCAATGAATTTGGTCTTGAGTTGTTGGTGAGCAGGTTCATCTCCGGTTTGTTCTGTGGCAAATGCTTTTTCTCCGCTCTCGGTAACTCTTTGAGCAACTGCGTACTGGGCTGATAAAGTAATAAAACCAAGTACGGCTAAAACCATGAATAGTTTTTTCATACAATTTTTGTGATTTAAAAGTTAAACAATTTATTTTTAGTTATTTAATAATCCGTTATCTATAATTCATAACCCACATATCACATATCCTGCGGAGAGGGCGGGATTCGAACCCGCGGAGCCCTTTTGAAGCTCACACACTTTCCAGGCGTGCGCCTTAGACCACTCGGCCACCTCTCCCTTGTTTCTCTTTTCCCTAAGACGCATGCTTAAGGAGTTACAAAATATCGCGCAATTTAGGTAAAAAATTTGATATACCACTATCAAATTGATATTTCTCCACATAAATTTGTGTCAATCATTCTTGTTATGTCTTCATTATTAGAATATTGTCCTGTTAATAAGATGAGCTTGGCAACAGCTGCTTCAGTGGTTATATCGCGTCCGCCAAGCACCCCTGCGCGCTTCAAAAGGATGCCTGTGGCATAAGTTTCCATGGATACGCTTCCGGTTTGGCACTGGCTTACGTTACAAATGATGACACCGCTGCTGATGGCGTCGCGCAGGGCGTCAATGAGCCATGCCTGGGTGGGCGCGTTTCCGGAGCCGTATGTCTCCAGCACCGCAGCCCTGAGTCCGGGAATCTCCAGGATGCCCCTCACAATCTTTTCCTGAATTCCCGGAAAAAGCTTGATGATAGCCAAGTCGCAACAAATTTGTGTATTGACTTTTAGTGGTTCCCCCCAAGTTTGGGGATAGCGGATCACGCTGTTATGGTACTTAATATGGATACCTGCTTCTGCCAAAGGCGGAAAGTTGGGAGAGCAAAAAGCCCTAAACTGTTCGGCGTTGTATTTGGTGGTGCGGTTTCCTCTAAAGAGCATGTTTTCAAAAAAGATACACACTTCTGGTACCTGAGGCCGGCCGTCGCTTTGTTTGGCTGCGGCGATCTCCACTGCGGAGATAAAATTATCTTTGCCGTCGGTACGGAGCACGGCAATAGGAAGTTGGCTTCCCGTAAAGATCACCGGTTTTTCCAAATCTCTAAGCATAAAACTAAGTGCAGAAGCGGTATAGGCCATGGTATCGGTTCCAATCAATACCACAAAACCGTCGTAACGGTCGTAGTGCTCCTGAATGGTCAGCGCCAGTTTGATCCAAAAATCGGGAGTGACGTCTGATGAGTCAATCAAAGGAGAAAATGAGACGGTGTCTAATTGATAACCAAATTTTTTGAGTTCCGGTACTTCCTGGGCGATTTGCTGAAAATTAAAAGGAGCAAGGGCTCCGCTGTGCGGATCCAACTTCATGCCGATCGTGCCGCCGGTATAGATAATGAGGATAGAGGGATTCATCAAGTGCAAAGGTATGATAACTTAAACAAATCGCAAGCGTTTTGGGTGGTAACGGTGGCAACTTCTTCAAAAGAGAGCTTAAGTAGCTCCGACACTTTTTGCGCAACAGGTATAAGGTAAGCGCTCTCGTTGCGATGCCCTCTGTGGGGAACGGGTGAAAGCCAAGGCGCATCGGTCTCCAACAACAAAAAGGAGGGATCTATTTTGCTGACAGTCTCTGCAAGTCCTGCATTTTTATAGGTAACCACCCCTCCGATTCCGATTTTGTAATCGCCGCATTTTTGGAGCTGTTTAAATTGCTCGTAACTCCCCGAAAAAGCATGAAAAACGCCCCTAAGTTGTAAACTGCGCCGACTGTACAATATTTCGTACAGCTCATCAAAAGCATTCCGGCTGTGGACGATGACCGGCAGGCGATACAAGGCGGCCCACTCAAGCTGCCGTACAAAGGCATCGTGTTGCTCTTTCATAAACTCTTTACTCCAGTACCCGTCAATGCCGACTTCGCCAACGGCAACAAATGTTGTCTCTTTGAGCTGTTGCTCTACAAAGTCAAGTTCAAGTTCGTAATCAGAAGAGACAGAAGTGGGATGCAGGCCGATAGCAGGCAAACAATAGTTTGGAAAAACCGAGGCTGTGTGCATGAGCGCTGCATGGTTGGCTTTGTCAATCCCAGGAAGGATGATGGCGTTGACGCCTGCTTGTACGGCGCGTGCCACCGTATCGCTCCGATCAGAATCAAAAGCATCTGTATATAAGTGACAATGCGTATCTATCATCATAAAAGGCAATATTGGTGTTGTTGGAGTCGTTTGATTTTTTCTTTAAGGGTTAGTTGCATGAGGCGGGCAGATAGTTCGGACAGATGTAATTGGCTGATTCTATGCAGTTGATCTATGGACAAGGGTCCTCTCTCTAATGCTTGTAAAAGGCCCGAATCGATAAGATCAAACGGCTGGGAAGCTTCATGAGGATTACCCTTAACTTCCGGCTTCCATCCAAGTTGTTTTTCAATATCTTCCACACTATTCACCAGTCCGCCCCGTTGCTCTCTGATCAGGTTGTTACACCCTTTTGAGCACAAGTCGTTCCAACGTCCCGGCACAGCCATAATCTCCCGGTCGTAAGATTGGGCAATGTCGGCAGTAATGAGCGCACCTCCCGTTGCCTTAGATTCTACAACCAATACGCCATCAGCCAGTCCGGCAATAATCCGGTTGCGCTTAAGAAAGTTGGATTTATTTACGATGGTCTTCGAAGGGAAGTCAGTAACGCATGCCCCCTTTTGTCCGATTTTTTGAGCAATGGAAGTATGGGCAGCCGGTTGAATATGATCCAATCCAAAAGCAAAAACGGCAATAGTTGGAAGCCCGACCTCTAAGGCAACCTTATGTGCGGTGATGTCAATCCCAAAAGCAAGCCCGCTGATAATGGAACAGCAATGACCTCTAAGAGCCAGATCTTTAACAATTCGTTCGGTTGTATGGATGCCGTAAGGAGTGGCGTCTCTGGTTCCTACAATGGCCAAAGATTTTTTGTTAGAAAGGGTGGCGGGTCCCCGCTGATAGAGCAAAACGGGTGCATCGGGGCAGTTGGCCAACCTTTCCGGATAACCGGTTCCATAGAGTGTATAGGTCTTAATCCCTTCTTTCTTAGTCCACTCAACCTCTGTTTGTGCAGCTTGCATCGTTTGCTTCGAAAAAAGATCGGAAACGATCTTTTGTTGAAGTCCGGTAATTTTGGCCAAATCCTGGGCAGTGTGCCCAAATATCCCGACAGCAGAACCAAAGTGCTCCAACAAAGTCTTAGCCATTCCTCCCCGATAACGAAATGTCATGTTGAGCGCCGTAAGGTATATGATCTCTTCTTCCATCTTCCCCTCCATTCTAAAAATCTGTTTTAAATAATCAACATGGCGTCGCCATAGACGCCAAATCGATACCCCTCCTTGAGCGCCAGGTTATAAGCATGCATCACATAATCAAAACCTCCAAAGGCTGTCACCGACATGAGCATTGTAGAGAGCGGCAACTGAAAATTGGTGATCATGGCGCTGGGAATAGAAAAATCGTAAGGGGGGAAAATAAATTTGTTGGTCATACCCGTGAACGGCTTGATCTCCTTTTTGGTTGTGACGGAGGTTTCAATCGCTCTAAGCACCGTAACGCCAACTGCAACGACTCGTGAGCCTGAACTCTTTGTTTTGTTGATGATGTTGGCATTCTCTTCGGAGATGATGACCGATTCGGAGTCCATCTTATGTTTAGAAAGATCTTCCACATCAACCGTCCGAAAATGGCCGATTCCCATGTGGAGGGTAATCTCTGTTTTTTCTATTCCTTTAATTTCAAGACGTTTAAGCAACTCCCTGCTAAAATGGAGCCCTGCGGCGGGAACGGCTACCGCCCCTTCGTGTTTGGCAAAAATGGTTTGGTAACGTTCTGTGTCAATGTTCTCCACTTTTTTACGGATCCACTTGGGGAGAGGCATCTCGCCCATCTTAAATAAGGTGGTTTTGAAGCTATCATAACTACCGTCATAGAGAAATCGCAAGGTACGTCCGCGAGATGTAGTATTGTCAATCACTTCGGCAACCAGCGCGTCGTTTTCTCCAAAGTAGAGTTTATTACCGATCCGGATTTTTCTGGCAGGATCCACCAGAACGTCCCAAAGTCGTTGTTCTTTATTGAGTTCCCGTAGTAAAAAAACTTCGATTTCTGCACCGGTTTTCTCTTTATTCCCATACAAGCGGGCGGGAAATACACGGGTGTTGTTAAAGACTAAGAGGTCACCCTCATCTAAGAACTGTATGAGTTCCTTAAAAACATGATGTTTGATTTCGCCTGTTTTGCGGTCTAAAACCAACAGACGAGATTCATCCCGATACTTGGCAGGGTATTTGGCAATGTGTTCGGGTGTAAGGTTATAATTAAAATTTGAAAGCTTCATCCAACCAAAAATATATGCGAGATATCCTATATTATACGAAAGAGATGATAAAAAGTTTCAATATCGATGGATTTTTTATCACAAAAGGAGCCATTTTGACTACGTACCAGATCAGTCAGGTGAGCACCACTCTCTAAAGCCAACCCTAAGTCGCGGGCAAAGGCGCGGATATAGGTGCCTTTGCTGCACCTGATCCTCACAACAATATTGGGGAGAGCGTACTCAATCAAATTGGCTTCAAAAATCTCTATCTTTGCCGGAGTGAGCTCGATATGAATGCCGGAACGCGCCTTTTCATAAGCGCGGGCGCCATCCACGATTTTTGCTGAGAATTGAGGCGGCATCTGCTCCTGAGGGCCAATCATCCGACTAAGCGCCTCCCGTACAAACTCTTCCGTAATGTGTGTATATGGATAGGTTTGGTCGATTTCCTTTTCCAGGTCAAAAGAGGGAGTGGTGGCCCCCAAACAAAAAGAGGCGATGTACTCCTTCTCCTGAGCCTGTAGCGATTCGGCTGCTTTGGTCGCTTTTCCAACGCATACCAACAGAATGCCCGTGGCTAAAGGATCTAGTGTGCCGGCGTGTCCAACCTTGATGTTCTTGATTTTACAACGTCGTTGCAACGCAAACTTGACCTTACGCACCACATCAGCTGATGTCCAGCCGTAAGGCTTATTGATCGACAGCACGACTCCATCCAAAAACTCCTGGGGAGTAAGTGCGCTCCATTCAGGTTGTAAAGGATTTTGAATGATTAACATGGGATTTTTTCGACTCTTGTTTGGTGGCGCCCTCCTTCAAATGATGCGTGCAGAAAGGCGTCAATAATGGCAAAAACGGTTTCGAGGGGTAGGAACCTGGCAGGAATCGCGCAGATGTTAGCGTCGTTATGTTGGCGCGCTAAGGCGGCTATCTCCGGCGTCCAGCAGAGCGCCGAACGTACTCCCTGATGCTTGTTGAGGGTCATGTTGATGCCGTTTCCGCTTCCGCACAATGCTATGCCCATAGCTACATCGCCCTGCTCAACGCCATAAGCCAAAGGATGTGCCACATCCGGATAATCCATGCTCTCTGAGCTGTACGTTCCAAAGTCAACAATGCTATATCCTTGGTCGACAAGTCGCTTTGCGATCTCTTCTTTATAGCCAAAGCCTGCATGGTCTGCAGCAATTCCGATGGTTTTCATGGTGCAAAGATAGCGATAATGTTAAAAATATCCCTACCTTTGTAGGATTGAATCGTCTTTTGCATGATGCATTTTAAAGAAACCAAATTGAGAGGCGTATATGTGGCTCATCCTGATGTGTATAGAGACCACAGGGGCTTCTTTTTGGAGCGCTTCAGGCTTGATGAATGGGAGTCGATTTTGGGGCCGATTAAATTTATTCAGGAAAACGAATCGTTCTCCACTCAAGGCGTTTTACGTGGACTGCACTATCAGATATCACCTTACGGTCAGTCCAAGTTGGTGCACGTAGCGTGGGGCGCTATTCATGACGTGGTGGTGGATATGCGCCCGGATTCTCCCACTTTTGGTCAATATCATTTGGAGTTGCTTGATGATAAAAACAAAAAACAGCTTTTTGTCCCGTCGGGATTTGCGCATGGATTTGTCGTTCTATCATCGGAAGCGGTGGTGCAATATAAGGTGGACGCTCCGTATCACCCTGCATCTGAGCGAATTTTGCGTTTTGACGACCCATTTTTACAAATTGACTGGGGAGTCCCTCCCGACTCCTGCATCCTCTCGGACAAAGACCGTCAAGGTCTTTCGTGGGAAGAAGCGATCATCCAACCAGAGAAATCAACAATGAACTAATATAATGAAAACCATTTTTGTAGGCACCGGTTATGTAGGTCTTGTTTCTGGAACTTGTTTTTCAGAAGTGGGGGTAGAGGTGTGCTGTGTAGACATTGATAAGGAGAAAATCGATAGATTAAATAGGGGAGAAATCCCCATATATGAACCGGGCTTAGACCAATTGGTTCTGCAAAACAGCGCTTTGGGCCGGCTTCGTTTCTCTTGCTCTCTGGTGGATGAACTGCCCGCGGCAGACATCATCTTTTGTGCACCCGGCACCCCCTCCATGGACGACGGCAGCGCAGATTTAAGCGCAGTGTGGAGCATCGCCCAAGAAGTGGGACAAAATATGACTTCTTACAAATTGGTGATTATCAAAAGCACTGTTCCTGTTGGTACGGTGCTGCAAGTCAAAAAGATGATTGCTGAGGAGCTACAAAAACGCGGCGTAGAGATTCCCTTTGACGTTGCCTCCAATCCCGAATTTTTGAGAGAGGGCAATGCCATTCACGACTTTATGCACCCCGACAGAATTGTGGTGGGCATAGAGAGCGAGCAGGCGCGGCAATGGATAGAAGAGCTTTACAAGCCTTTCACGTTGCAAGGATATCCCATTATGTTTATGGATATTGCATCTGCCGAGATGACCAAATACGCCGCCAACGCCATGTTGGCAACCCGAATCAGCTTTATGAATGAAATCGCACGCTTATGCGAGGAGGTGGGGGCAGATATTCACCGTGTTCGCGAGGGAATTGGAAGCGACCCCCGCATTGGCCCCAGTTTTTTGTTAGCGGGAACAGGTTATGGAGGTTTTTGTTTCCCTAAAGACGTAAAAGCGCTGATTTATAGCGGCAAAGAGCGCAGCGTCTCTATGCGGATATTGCAGGCCACCGAGGAGGTCAACGAGAGGCAAAAATTGATTCTGTTTGAAAAACTCACCAAGTATTACAAAGACCAATTACAGGGAAAAACGGTGGCGCTATGGGGATTATCGTTTAAACCGGAAACAGACGATTTACGGGAAGCCCCCTCCTTAACCATCATCAAGGCTTTACTTGAAGCCAAAGTAGACGTTCGCGTCTATGACCCCGTAGCGATGTCGGGCGTTCAGGCGATTTTTGGAGACTCATTATTGTATGGTACAGATATGTACGACACAGTTAAGGGAGCCGATGCGTTGTTACTGGTTACAGAATGGAAAACATTTGCAGCCCCCGACTGGAGAGAGGTGAAACGATTGATGAAAGGCCGCTTGGTGTTAGACGGTCGAAATATCTACAACGGAGATTCCCTTAGGGAATCGGGTATGGATTACTTAGGCATAGGAAGAAGATGAACAGCGTATTGGTAACGGGGGGCGCCGGATACATTGGCTCGCACACCATTGTTGCGTTGCTGCAAGCGGGGTACAACGTGGTGTCGGTAGACAACTATTCCAATTCAAAGCCAACGGTATACAAAGGCATAGAAAAAATTTGCGGACGCAAGCCCACTATTGTGGAGGGCGATTGCACCGACCCAACCGCCATGCGCAAACTGTTTCATCAATATGGCCC